>NZ_JBVPQK010000031.1:0-17087 GCF_058197115.1 Bifidobacterium sp. POST2/T3 (B1) | reverse complement strand
GTCCAGCAACGGGGGCTCCTGCTCTTCTTCGGCATCTTGGGTCTGGCTGCCAATGTGGGGTCCATCCTGGTCCTGGCCTCCGGCCATAAGGACAACCTGAACATGCGTGCCGCTTTTCTCGAAGTGGTCAACGATGCATTGGGCTCGGTGGCCGTCCTGGTATCTGCCGTGGTCATGATGCTCACCGGCTGGGCCGGATTCGATGCCGTGGCGGGAGCCCTGATTGCTCTGCTGATGATTCCCCGCGCGATCAAACTGCTGGCCAGCAGTGTCTCCGTGCTTCTTGAGGAGACCCCGGCGGACCTCGACATGGCCAAGGTCAGGAAGCACCTGAAGGGCGTGCCTGGCGTGCTGGAGGTTCATGACCTGCATGCCAACAGCGTCTCCACTGGTCTGCCGCAGCTGACGGCACATGTGGTGGTGCGTCAGGGAACGACGGCCGTTGAAAACGAACGAATTCTGACCAGCATGCAGCGCTGCTTGCGCGATCATTTTCCGGTCTCGGTCGAACACACGACCTTCCAGATAGAACCGCAGGGTCACCGGGACAGCAGCGGCGAGCATTTGGACATGTAGCCTTCAGACCTTGCGCAGGACTGTGACCACCTTGCCCATGATGACGGCGTGGGTGCCGTCAATGGGGGAGTATGCGGGGTTGTGGGGGATCAACCAAACGTGGTCCTCCTCGCGACGGAAGGTCTTTACCGTGGCCCCATCGTCCAGCAGTGCCGCGACGATGTCCCCGTTCTCAGCCTCCTGCTGGCGGCGGACGACCACAAAATCCCCGTCGCATATGGCGGCGTCGACCATGGAATCCCCATGGACCTCAAGCATGAAGAGCTCGCCGGATCCGGTCAGGCGCTCGGGCAGGCGCATGACATCATCCACATGCTGCTCGGCCAGAATGGGCTGACCTGCGGCAATCCTGCCGACCAGGGGCACGTCACGCGACTGCATGATGGCCTCGTCGGCCTGTGTGTCGGGGAAGGGCATGATCCTGGCGGTTCCCGCAGTCGGCTCAGGCTGGTCCTGGACCAGCTCTATGGCGCGTCCTTTGTTGGCAGTCAGACGGATGTAGCCCAGATCCTGCAGGACCTGAAGCTGGTGCTTGACGGAAGAAGTGCTGCGTAGTCCCGCGTCCTTGCCGATCTCCCTGTAGGAGGGCAGGAATCCGCGTTCCGACAGGTGCCGCTTAATGGCTTCCAACACCCTGGCCTGGCGATCGGTCAGCTTGGGCCGGGATCCTTGATTCAGGCTCTCGGTGCTGGCTGAGTTTCCAGCGGTTTCCCGGGAGGTTGCGCTGTTGGCAGCAGTGGACTGGTTGAGGGAGCTCGTGGCCGTGGACCCTGTAAAGGGGATGGTACTCACGATGGGCTCCTTTCCTTGGAAACTGAACTCAGTCTAACCTGCCCCAAGTGAAAAATCAAACAAATGTTCGAATCAGCCTTGCCAAATGACAATTGAGATGCCAGAATGAGAACATCTGTTCGATAGAACAAATGTTCGAAAGAGGTGTACCGTGGCTGTTCGTGCCTGTGCCAGTTCCCGCATGTCTACGTCGTCGAACCTGCCCTCGGCCTGCCTGGTGCACGTCAGTTCCTTGTTCTCGTCCGTCATGCAGCGCCTTCGCAGAGTAGCCAAAGCCTGTGTGTCCGAGCAGGGTTTTGCGGGTGTCATCCTGCGTGGATTCGCGGTTTTTCTGGCTGTCGGCGCGCTGACACTGGCTGGGCTCGGATGGATGGCTCGACCTGCCAGCTCCGCTCCAGGACCGCAGGAGGTCATCACCAGGACGGTTCGTCCGGGCGATAATGTCTGGTCCTATGCGGCCTCGATCACCCCACAAGGCGAGGATGTCACAAAAAATGTGGACCGTATCATGCAGATCAACAACATGTCCTCGCCCAACCTGCGCGTTGGTGACCGAATCCTGATTCCCAGCGACGATTGAGGCAGGGACTTTCGATCCGGGGGGTTCAACGACGGGGCTTCAATGACTTGTCGTCTGGATGAAGGTACTAGCTGAATTCAAGGAGTTTGTCCAGGGTTATACGCTGATAGGCCCGGTATACGTGGGTCTTGAGGTTCTTTGGCGCTATGATAATGCATATGCACTGTCCTTTCTGCCAGAATCCCGATACCAAGGTTGTGGATACGCGAATCAGCGACGACGGCCATGCCATAAGACGCCGCCGTGAGTGTCCGAACTGTTCGCGTCGGTTCACCACGGTGGAGACCTCGATTCTCTTGGTCATGAAGCGCTCAGGCAATGCCGAGCCCTTCAACCGCGACAAGGTCATCTCTGGCGTGAGGAAGGCCTGCCAGGGCAGGCCCATCGATGAGAATGACCTGAAGCTCCTGGGCCAGCAGGTCGAAGAGGATCTGCGTTCGCGCGGCCTGGCTCAGGTGGATTCGGAAGAGGTCGGCAGGGCCATCCTGAAGCCCCTCAGGGAGCTGGACGAGGTGGCCTATCTGCGCTTCGCCTCGGTCTACCGCAACTTCAGCAACCTGGAGGACTTCCAGCAGGCCATCGACACCCTGCGTGCCGAAGACCAGTCAGTTGAGGAGCAGTCTGCGACTGCGCAGTCCTGAAATTAGACACTCGGGCGCCTAGACATGTCATCCCAGGTCCAGCAGCCTCTGATCCTCGGATGTCTGGGCGATGATCAGCTCCTGGGTCGGTCGCGTCATGGCCACATAAAGGTCGGCCGCCGCGCTCAGCCTGGAGGGGGCTTCGTCCTGGATGGCTCCAGGCTCGACCAGAACCACGGCGTCGAATTCCAGACCCTTGGTGTGACCGGTGGTCGTGATTGTGATCTGGTGCTCCTGAGCCTTATCAATATGCAGCCGTGAGCTGACCCCGGCTTCCAGGGCGCTGGGAACGATGATCGCCAGGCGTCCGGTACCGTCCTTGCCCAGATGTCGCTCCGCCAGTTCGTCAACCAGGTCAGGCAGCCGGTCCAGCAGGCTGGACTGATCGTCGGCCCGCAGGTGGCTGACCGATCCTTCAACCTCGCGAACGGCCTTGAGCGTGGAAACCTCGAGACCCTCGGAGGCTGCGAAGGAGGAGGCCAGGTTGGATACCTGGCGAGGGTTGCGGTAGTCGATGGTCAGCTGCCTCAGATCCCATCCGTCCGGGCCGAAAAGCCTGTCCATGGTGGAGGCCCAGGACCGGGTGCCACCGAGGGCCGCCGTCTGGGCCACGTCCCCGACGATGGTGAAGGAACGGGAAGGGCAGCGCCGGACCAGCATCCTCCAGTCCATGCCCGTCAGCTCCTGGGCCTCGTCGACCACGATGTGCCCGTAGACCCATTCCCGGTCGGCGGCCGCCTGGGTGGCTGCCTGGTTCTCGTCCTCGCCATTGATGGAATCCACCAGCATCTGCGAGGTCACGATGCCTGTGCCGATGCCATTCTGGGCCAAGGTGTCGCTGGCAAACCGGCATTCCTCATCGCGGCGGGCCTTTTCGGCCTGATCACGATCAGCCTGGCGTGGGTCGGGGCCCAGCAGCTCCATGGCTTCGTCCAGGATGGGGATGTCGGATACGGTCAGTTCGGCGCCGTCCTGGCGGGTCAGCAGGTCAATCTGTTCCGGGGTCAGCCAGGGGGCGAACCGGTGCAGACGGTCCGGCCTGGACCAGAGGTCGTTGACCAGCCAGCGGGGGTTCATGGGAAGCCAGGCCAGGTTGAGGGTCCGCCGCACCTGGTCGTTCAGCCGCAGCAGGGAGGTGACCCGGGCAAGCTCCTCGGCTCCGGGCTCGTAGTCCACTCCCTCTGCATAACGGGCGGTCATGGCGTTCAGGGCCGAGCGTACGAAGGTGTTTCTGGCCTTGTTATGGGGCTGGTGGCTGCGTCGGGCATCGACCAGGGCCTGTTCCAGGTCGACCGCCAGCATGGGTACGGCAACCCCGTCCACCTTGACCGTGGGCAGGGAGGCAGGCACCCGCTCTCGAGATGCGACGGCGTTGGCTACGGCCTCGGCCATGCGGATGTCCCCCTTGAGACGGGCCACGTGCGGGTCCTCCTGGCGTTCGGTGCTGATGCCGGGGATGAGGTCGCCCATGGTGCGGCTGAGCACTCCGGTCTCGCCCAGGGAGGGCAGGACCTGGTCGATGTAGTGCAGGAAGGCGTTGCTGGGCCCGACGATGAGCACGCCCGAACTCTCCAGTCTGCGCCGGTGGGTGTAGAGCAGATAGGCCGCCCGATGCAGGGCCACGGCCGTCTTGCCAGTGCCTGGTCCTCCCTGGACCACCAGCGGGCGGGTCATGGGGGAGCGGATGATCCGGTCTTGTTCGGCCTGGATAGTGGCTACGATGTCGGTCATCTGCCCGGTGCGGCGGCTGGACAGGGAGGCCATGAGCGCGCCCTCACCGGCAAGCGTGCCGCCCTGGGCCGCCTTGTCCACCTCCGGGGCCGACAGGTCCAGAACCTCATCCTCGATGCCGGTGACCTGGCGGAAGTTGAGGGTGATGTGCCGACGCATGACGATGTCGCCGTGGTCCGCCGGGGTGGCCTCGTAGAAGGGGCGTGCGGCTTCGGCACGCCAGTCGGTCAGGATGGGCTCGTGGTTACTGTCCAGTAGGCCCAGTCGCCCGATATATCGTCGGCCGCCCTGGGCCGTATCCAGTCGGCCGAAGACCAGGCGGTCCTCCACGGCCCGCAGCTGTGTGAGCCGGTCCTCATACATGTTGGCGAAGGAATCCCGCTCGGTGCGCTGGGTAGGGGATCCGTGGGAGCCGGCGGCCCGGACCGCGTCCAGTCTGGTCCTAGCTTGCGTCCGCAGCTCGTCCAGACGGCCGTAGGCCCTGTCCACCGCCGCCTGCTCTTCATGCAGCTGTGAGGAATAGCTCGACATGTGCGTCCGTTCTGTCCAATGTTCAAAAATCGGATGATCCAATATACCGCTCGACCTCTACTTTTTCGGCCCGGCAGACCCTTGGCCGCGCCCTCTTTGCCGGGTGGCGAAACGCCGGGGCGGACCCTTTGGCGAGTCGGATGGTTGGGTTTGGGCCTGAAGTGGTGTCAAGGTGGTGAGCAATGGGGATAAGTGGGGTAAAGTGGGGAGCACTGCGTAGGGGACGCTACCCGATGGGGTCGTCCCATGGTTACCGAACTGGCATTGGAGGTGGGGCATGGCCGATACATACGACGCAGATGCCGCCTCGCTTTCCGTGCCGCCCATGCTTCTGGGCACCTACACCCCCAAAATGGATTCCAAGGGCCGCCTGGCGCTGCCCGCCAAGTTCCGCGCCCAGCTGGGTCAGGGCCTGGTCATGGCCCGCGGCCAGGAGCGTTGCGTCAGCCTGCTGCCAACAGACGAATTCCGGCGGATGGCCGTGCGCATCCAACACACATCCATGGGCGACAAGTCGGCCAGGGACTACCTGCGCGTATTCCTGTCCGGTGCCGTCGATCAGGTCCCCGACAAGCAGGGTCGCATTCTTGTTCCGCCCATGCTGCGCTCCTATGCACGGCTGACCGGCCCCGTCGTGGTCATCGGAGTGGGCACCCGTGCTGAAATCTGGGATCAGGATTCTTGGACTGCCTACCTGGAGAGCAAGGAGCAGGGATACGCCGACATTGCCGACGATGTTCTTCCGGCGGTGGATTGCTGATGGAGACCCTCATGGAAAATCACAATCCGCCCGATCAGGAGGCCGTGGACAGCGGAATGGTCCATCGTCCCGTCCTGCTGGAGCGCTGCCTTGCGCTGGCCCGGCCCGCCTTGGATCACCCGGGGGCCGTGGCAGTGGATTGCACGCTAGGCCTTGCCGGACATGCCACCGCCTTCCTCAAGTCCTGCCCTGAGGCCCGTCTTATTGGCATCGACAGGGATCTTGAGGCCCTGGATCTGGCTACAGGCCGGATGCGCGACGAGGGCCTGGCCGACCGCTTCACCCCGGTGCATGCACCCTTTGACCAGCTGGACCGGCAATTGGACGCACTGGGAGTAGGCCAGGTGGACCTGGTCTTCATGGATTTGGGGCTCTCCTCCCTGCAGATCGACCAGCGCGACAGGGGATTCACCTACCGGCAGGATGCTCCGTTGGACATGCGCATGGACACCAGCCAGGAGCTGACGGCCGCACAGGTCCTGGCCGAGTATGACCAGGAGCACTTGGCCGACATCTTCTCTCGGTATGGGGAGGAACGCTATGCAGGACGCATCGCCCGGGCCATCGTGGAGGCCAGGCAGGAGCAGCCGCTGACCACCTCGGCCCAGCTGGACCGTCTGGTCGACAGGACAGTACCGCGCGGCCACCGTCCTCCGGGCAATCCGGCCAAGAGGGTTTTCCAAGCCCTGCGCATCGAGGTCAACGGGGAGCTGGACCGTCTGAGGCGCACCCTGCCCCAGGCCATTCTACGGCTGGCCCAGGGAGGTCGTCTGGTCGTGGAGTCCTATCACTCCCTGGAGGACCGCATGGTCAAGCGCTTTATGGCACCTGGTCTGCATGTGGACCTGCCGGCTGGCATGCCGGTGGTGCCCGATCAGGCCCGTCCCTATCTGTCGGATCTGACTCATGGGGCCATCAAGGCAGACGCGGCGGAGCGGGAACGCAACCCCCGGTCCGCCTCCGTGCGCCTGCGGGCCGTGGAGATGATCGGAACCATCCCTGAAGAGCGTCGTCGTCGGCTTCAGGCCGAGGCCCGTGGTGAGGTCTCAGCTGATCGCCATCGCCGCGTGGGTCACGGTTCGGAATCGAGGCGCCGGTCATGACCATGCCAGCACGTTCGGTCCGTTCCAAGGCCTCCCCGGACAAGGGCCATCCCCGTATCCAGGAGATGCCCACCAGGCCCGAGCTCAGTCTGATCAAGGGCACAGGCAAGACCGGCAAGGCGCGCCAGCCGGAACGAGGTCCAGTGGCTGAGGGGGCCCGGCGTCTGATCGGCTGGACTCGGACCCGGGGCAATCCCCTGCTGCGGATCATGACCTCGGTGGTTTTCCTGGCGGCCTGTATGTTCGGCTCCCTGATGCTGCGCACCCAGATGGTCCAGGATTCCTTCGAAGCCACCCGGATCCAGCGTGAGATCAGCAATCTCAACCAGGACGTCCAGGATGACCAGAACAAGCTCGACCAGCTCCAGGCCTCCCTGCCGGACAAGGCCCAGCAGTTGGGCATGCAGCCCCAGCAGGGTCTGAACTCCATCGATTTGCAGGGCTACAAGCCCCCTCAGGATGCTCAGGGCAGGGTGGGGCATCCATGAGCGGCAAGGGCACCAAGCGCTCCTGGCACCTGTCCTTCTGTAAGCGTTCGCTGTCTGTGGGCCTGATTCTGATCCTGGTGGCTGCTCTGGCCCTGGGCAAATTGGCTTACATCCAACTCTTTGACGGAAGGTCCATGGCCCAGGCTGCTGCGGCGAGTCGCACTGTGCCGCACACCATCAAGGCCCAGCGTGGCCGGATCCTGGATGTCAATGGCCGGGTGCTGGCACAGAGCCTGGAGCGATACAACATCATCGGTGACCCCGAGGCGGCTGCCTCCTTCATACCTATCAACTGCACCAAGCGCACCGGCAGCGACTGCCACAGCATCAAGGGCCATCCGGTTGGCGCTGACGGTGCTGCCGGCGTAGCACGCCTCCTGGCGCCGGCTCTGGGGATGAACGCCATGGAGCTGGGCGGCAAGCTCAGCGTCCCTGGACGGTACGTGGTCCTGGCCAAGCGGGTGACTCCTGAGGTCAAGCGTTCCATCGATAAACTGGGGCTGCAGGGGATCATCACAGCCGAACTGAGCAGTGAACGCACCTATCCGCATGCGGATCTGATGGGAGCCCTGATCGGAGGCATTGACGACAGGGGCAAGGGTGTGGCCGGGATCGAACAGATGGAGAATCGGCGGCTGACCGGCACTGACGGCTATACGGTCTATCAGCAGGGGATGCTGGGCCAGGAGATTCCTGGAACCATGACCCGTCAGCGCAATCCAGTCAACGGCAAGGATGTGAGACTGACCATCGATCAGGACGTGCTCTGGTACGTCCGTCAGGCCCTCAAGTCAGGCTGCCAGAACTATCATGCGGACTGGGCTCTGGCAGTTGTTCAGGACACCCGTACAAACGAGATCCTGGCGCTGGCCGATACCGACGATTACCAGGCTGGCAGCGATCAGGCCAAGGTTAACTCCTCCAGGGCGGTGGCGGAGACCTTCGAGCCTGGTTCGGTCGGCAAGACCATCTCAGCTGCGGGCATGCTCCAGGAGCAGGTGCACTCCATGACCGACCGCTTTACCGTGCCCGATCACATCACCGTCGACAAGCAGCAATACAAGGATTCCTTCAACCATGGAGACGAGCATTGGACGCTGGCCGGCATTCTGCAGAATTCCTCCAACGTGGGCATGGTCATGGCAGGCCAAAACTACCCGGACCAGAAGCGCTACGACTATCTGACCCGCTTCGGCATCGGCCAGGTATCGGCCCTGGGTCTGCCGGGGGAGTCCAAGGGACTGCTGACCACGCCTCAGACCTGGGACCGGCGCACCCGCAACACAGTTCTGTTCGGTCAGGGCTATGCCACCAATGCCGTCCAGCTGACCAATGCCATCGCCACCTTGGCCAACAAGGGGGTCCGTTCCGACCAGACCATCATCCGTGGTCAGGGCGCCGTCAAAACCAATCAGGTCAGGGTCGTGGACGAGAAGGTGGCCGCTGAGGTCATGAACGCGATGGAGTCAGTGTCAGAGAAATACGATAAGATGGTCAAGGTAGAAGGCTACAGGATAGCTGCCAAGACCGGAACCGCCGAGGTGGCCGACAGTTCCGGCAAACTGAGTGGCATCGTCAGCGATTGGGTGGGTATACTGCCCGCTGACGATCCCCGCTTCGTGATTACCGTAGTGCTGAAGAATCCCCAGGGCAGTGCCGGGATTTTCGGCGGCGTCACCGCTGGTCCCATCTTCGCTCAGATCGGTGAATTCCTTATGCAGAAATACCAGGTCCCTACGTCCACGCCCAGAACCGATGCTATCCCGGTAACATGGTGATACCGGCAGGCATCATGGCGTTCCCGGACAAAGGAGAGATTGCAGCATGAGTGCGCTGAGTGAATCAATCTCCCGACGGTTGACCCTGGGTCAGCTCAAAGGGCGCTATGGGCTTACCTTGGTCCCCGACTTCGCTGAACCAGTTACGGTGACCTCATTGGTGGATGATCTGCCTTCAGTGCGGCCTGGCAGCTTGTACGTACCTGCAGGCCAACAGGTGGACCAGGGCATGATCGAGGAGGCCGAGCGTCGTGGTGCCTATGCAGCCCTGCTACCGACTTCGGCCCGTCAAGAGGTGGGACGAGCCCGCATACCTCTGCTCTTCGGCACCATGCATGCCTGGCAGATGGGCCAGTTGCTTGCCAATACCGCAGGGGACCCTTCGGGAGCCTTGGCTGTGTTCGGCTTGGTCGGTTCTCAGGTGCAGGATCAGGTGGATCTCTTGGCCGACTTTCTGCACGTGCTGGGCAATCCAGTTGGCATTCTCAGCTCTAAAGGTTCATACTCGTTGGATCGGCGACTGGACCTGGAATACCCCCTGAGCATGTTCGATGTGCAACGCAGTCTCTCCATAGCTCTAGAGGACGGGGCGGCCGCCATGGTCATCTCTGTGGATGAGCAGACTCTGGCCAGGGATGCCCTCCAGGCTGTGGACCTGGATGTGGTGGCCCTGGGTGCCCAAGAAGGCTCCACCCGTGATATGCGGCACGTGCGCCTGATCTCCAAAGCCCGTCGATACGGGTTCAACCTGGGCGGGCACACCATCGTGGCCCGGCGCAACGAGGAATCAGATGGGCTGGCCCGCCAGTCACTACCCGCGGATGCAGAAAGCGACGATCTGTCCCTGTGCATCGCCATGACCATGGCCGCCGGTGTCAAACGCAACAACATCAGGAGCGCCCTGCGCGTCTCCCGCGAAATGTCCTGAGAGGTGAGGATGAGTCAGTCTGTAGGGGCCGGGTCCATGCCCATGACCCTGGAAGAGGTCGTCGAATATGTGCACGGTCGGCTGGTTGACGCCGATCCTGGTCGCGAACCCGACCGTCGGTCCGTGCGCATGCGGGTGGTGACCGACTCCCGGCAGGCGGGGGCCGATGGACTCTTCGTAGCCATCAAGGGCGAGCACGTGGACGGGCATGACTATGTTCCCGGCTTGGGGACCAAAGGCTGTCGCGCGGCTCTGGTCGACCATCTCGTTCCGGACGCTGACCTGCCGCAGATTCTTGTGGATGATACGGTTGCTGCCCTGGGGATGCTGGCACGGACCAACATGGACCTTCGGCGTGATGCCCCGGGCCCCTTCACGGTCATCGGCATCACCGGTTCTGTCGGCAAGACTACGACCAAGGATCTGCTGGCTTCCTTGTTGGCCATGCTGGGCCCTGTGGTGGCCCCGGTTGGGTCTTTCAACAACGAGATCGGCCTTCCTCTGACCGCCTTGGAGGTAGGGCCGGACACCCGCTACTTGGTGGCGGAGATGGGTGCCAGCCACGTGGGCGAGATAGCAGGTCTGACCCGAATGGTTCCTCCGGACATGGCCCTGGTCCTCAAGGTCGGAGTAGCCCACCTGGGCGAATTCGGCTCCGTGGAGCGCATCGCCCAGGCCAAGAGCGAGATTGTGCAAGGTTTGGTGCCGGGTGGGACTGCTGTGCTCAATGCAGATGATTCCCGGGTGGCCGCCATGGCTGACCTGGCCTCTGGGCCCGTTCTGCAGTTTGGTATGGCCGCTCAAGACGGCGGGCAGAACCGCGACCTGGACGGTTCGGCTCGCTATCTGGACAGTGACAGCCTGGACAGGCCGGCTTTCGAGCTGCGTCTGCGTGGTCAGCAACCAATTCGGCTGCGTCTAGGCATTCCGGGACGGCACAACGTCATGAACGCCCTGGCCGCCGCCACGGTGGCCCACGCCTTAGGGCTGGACGCAGGGCGCATCGCCGATGAATTGGGCCGACAGCAGCGGATCAGCCCACATCGGATGGCTGTATCTTCGGTCCAGCTGCCGGATGCCTCCTTCACCCTGATTGATGATTCCTTCAACGCCAATCCCGACTCCGTGCTGGCCGGTCTAGACGCTCTGGCCGCTTGGAGAGGATCCGATGGCACGGTCTATCGGATAGCAGTACTGGGGGTCATGCTTGAACTGGGCGATCGAGGGGAGCAGCTGCACCAGGAGATCGGTGCCTACTGCCGTCGTCAGGGCATTGATGCATTGGTCGCAGTGGGTTGCCGGAATCAGCAGATGGACGGTCTGGTCCAAGCCCTGGTCCGTGGTGCCGGCGGCCCATCCGATCCAAGCGAGGATCAGCCTGGGGTCATGCGGGTCCTCTTTGCCCAGGACGCTGACCAGGCTGACCAGATGGTTCGCCGCTTGTGCGCCAAGCATTCGGGCGGGAAGAATCTTGTTCTTCTCAAGGGCTCGCATATGTCCGGCCTATCCGATCTGGCCGACCGGTGGCAGGGCTGAGCCATGAATCTACTGGCATCCCCGCAGCGGGGTCTAATATTCAAGGACAGAATCCAAGAGTTGGAGTACACACTGTGATTGCCCTCATCATCGGAATCCTGGTCGCCCTGGTGGTGACGCTGGCGGGGACCCCCTTGCTGATACGACTGGTCCACCGCCTGCACTACGGCCAGTACATCCGCCAGGACGGGCCCAAGTCCCACTTGGTCAAGCGCGGCACCCCGACCATGGGCGGGCTGGTCATCAACTTGGCTATTCTGCTGGGCTGGGCAGCCTCGGCGCTCTACCGTTACCTGTCGCGGGGGGAGTCCGTGTCCCTGTCGGCCTTGCTGGTCCTGTTCGCCATGCTCTCCATGGGCTTCCTGGGCTTCATCGACGACTTCGCTAAGGTGCGTAAAAAGCAGAACCTGGGTCTGTCGGTCAGGGCCAAGTTCATCGGCCAGTTTATTTTGGCCACCATATACGCGGTGCTGGCTCTGAAGTTGCCCACCAAAAACGGCTACCCCAGCGCCCAAGCGGGCATATCCTTCGTAGAGCAGCCCATCATCGACTTCCGAATGGCGGGCAGCGTCCTGTCCGTGGTGCTCTTCATCATCTGGGTCAATCTGCTGATGACGGCCTGGAGCAATGCGGTCAACCTGACTGACGGTCTGGACGGGCTGGCTTCAGGCTCCTCTATGATCGCCTTCGTGGGTTACACGGTTATCGCCTTCTGGGAGAGCTATCACTTGAAGGGTGGCGGCCATCCAGGCCATGCCTATGCGGTCTCTGATCCCCTGGACCTGGCCATCATCGCCTGCTGTGCGGCTGTGGCCTGCTTCGGCTTCCTCTGGTACAACACCAACCCAGCCTCCATCTTCATGGGCGATACCGGATCCCTGGCTCTGGGTGGGCTCTTCGCAGCCTTGTCCATCGCCACCCATACCGAGCTTTTGGCGGTCATCCTGGGCGGGCTTTTCGTGGGAGAGGCCGCCTCCGATGTCATCCAGGTGGGCTACTTCAAGCTCACCCACAAGCGGGTCTTCAAGATGGCGCCCATCCACCACCACTTCGAGCTGATGGGCTGGCAGGAGTCCAAGGTGGTTGTCCGGTTCTGGATGGTGGACCTGATCTTCGTCCTGTTGGCCTTGGTCTGCTTCTATGCCGACTGGGTGGTCCGCTCTGGGTTGCCCATCTGAGCGCGTCCATTCACGGTACCGGACTTCGGCAGCCGGTATCATGCCAAGCAGGTGCCGGAGCTAGCGGAATGAGGTATTCATGAATATGGACTTGAGCCAGAAGCGTGTACTGGTCGCCGGGCTGGGCATTTCCGGACGGAGCGTGGCCGCAGCCCTGCAAGGTCGGGCGGCCGGGGTGACCACTGTGGACCAGCGCGCTCCGCAGGCCGATCTCCATGACTTCGACCAGGTGGATTGGAGCCAGGTGGACCTGGTCATGGCTTCTCCTGTCTTCAATCCGCGCACCCCATTTATCCTTGAGGCGCAGCGTCGCGGCATCCCCGTGGTCAGCGAGGTGGAGATGGCTTGGATGCTGCGGGTGCCCTCAGCGCGAACCGGTCGGCCAGCGCCTTGGATCGGGATCACCGGCACCAACGGCAAGACCTCGACCACCAGGATGGTCGCCTCCATGATGCAGGCCAGCGGGGTTACGGCCCCTGCGGTTGGCAACATCGGCAAGGCCGTCTCCACAGCCGTCCTGGATCCCGACAATGACATGCTCTGCGTGGAGCTGAGCTCCTTCCAGCTGCATTTCACCTTCTCGCCGGCCCTGGAGTGCGCGGCCATCACCAATCTGGCCGACGACCACCTGGACTGGCACGGGGGCTTCGAGGCCTACGCGGCCGACAAGGCGCGCATCTACCGGGGGGTGCGCAAGGCCCTGGTCTACAACGCCGACGACTCCCAGGTCTCCGACCTGGCCAGACAGGCACAGCCAGCCCCAGGCTGCCGACGGGCGGGCTTCACCCTAGGCCGGCCCGAGTCTGGACAACTGGGCGTGGAGGACGGCTGGGTCGTGGACCATAGCGGATTGACCGGTCAGGACCTTGAGGAGGGCGTCAGGCTGGTCCGGGTGGCCGATCTGACGGACCTGTGCGAGCCTGATGGCACGGTCTATCCCCATCTGCTGGCTGATGCGCTCTGCGCTCTGGCTCTGGCGCTGGGCGCTGGGGCCCGGGTCGGCGCGGCCATCGAGGCCATGCGCGCTTTCACGCCCGGCGACCACAGGATCAGCACCGTGGCCACCCTGGGCCAGGGTTCGCAGGCCATCCGATTTGTAGACGATTCCAAGGCCACCAACGCCCATGCCGCTGAGGCCTCCTTGGCCAGCTATCATGACGGCCAGGTGATCTGGTTGGCCGGTGGGCTGGCCAAGGGCGCTCGCTTCGACGATCTGGTCCGGTCTCGCAGATCCAAGCTGGCAGCAGCCGTGATCATCGGCCAGGATCAGCAGCCTATGGTCCAGGCCATCAAGGACCAGGCGCCCGATCTGCCGGTTACCATGATTGATCCTGGTGCCGGTGACCAGGTCATGGCCCGGGCCGTTCGTGCGGCCGGTTCCTATGCGCGGCCCGGTCAGGTGGTTCTGCTTGCACCTGCCTGCGCCTCCATGGATCAGTTCGCATCCTATGCCGATCGGGGCGACCAGTTTGCTGAGAAGGCAACGCAATGGGTCCACGAGCATGAAGCGCGGCACTGATCCGCACACGGCTCCCTCCCGGGTATCTGGCGGCAAGGGGGACTACCGGGGCTGGCGGGCTATACTCAATCCGCTCTGGTGCTACTACGGCTTTCTGGCTACGGTCGTCGCCACCACCGTTTTCGGTCTGATGATGGTCTTCTCTTCCTCGGCTGTGGATCTGGTGGCCCAGGGCAGCTCACCCTGGAGCCAGGTCATTCGCCAGAGCATATACGCAGTGATAGGGCTGTTGCTGGCTCTGCTGGCCTTGAGGATCAGCATCGACCATTACAGGAGCTGGTGCACCTGGTTCCTGATCGCCAGCCAGGGCGTCCAGCTGCTGACCCGCACTCCGCTTGGGCGTTCTGCCAACGGCAATGAGGGGTGGATCTCGGTGGGGGGCATCTCCATGCAGCCAGCTGAGCTGCTCAAGCTGGCCCTGTGCTTGTGGCTGCCCCAGGCACTAATCGAAGCCCAGCGGCAGGTCGGCAAGGATTCCAACTTGAAGAGCCTGGCCAAGGCCTATGCCAAGCCGGCCACTGGATTTGTCGTCAGTTTTCTGCTGATCATGCTGGGCAAGGACCTGGGAACGGCCATGATTATCGTCATCATTGGCTTCGTGGCCTTCCTGGTTTCGGGCTTTCCCCTGCGTTGGCTGCTCAGCCTGGCAGTCCTGGGGATGGCTGCAGTCATCGGTTTTTCGGTTTACGGTAACAGCAACCGGACCCAGCGGATCATGGCCGCCTACGGCAAGTGCTCGGCTGATGACATTCAAGGGGTCTGCTACCAGTCCATCCACGGACTGTACGCCATGGCCTCGGGGGGTCTGACCGGGGTCGGGCTGGGCAACTCCAGGGAGAAGTGGAACTACCTGCCCGAGGCACACAATGACTTCATCTTCGCTGTCATCGGCGAGGAGCTGGGCTTTGTAGGGGCGGCCATGCTTATTCTGGTCTTCGTGGTCATGGGCTGGTGCATGCTGAGGATAGCCCTGACCACCAAGGACCGGTATGCGGGCATGGTGCTGATCTGCCTGGATGTGTGGCTGGTGGGCCAGGCCTTGGTCAACATCTGCGTGGTTCTAGGGCTGCTGCCGGTCATCGGGCTGCCCCTGCCCTTCGTATCGGCTGGAGGGACGGCCCTGATCTCCTGCCTGGCTTCGGCCGGGGTGGCTCTGAAGATGATTCGGACCCAACCGGACGTGATGGCAGCCACGGACGGGTCCTGAGATGCGGAATGGACATGGCGGAAAGGAAGCGGATTCGCGGATGACGACAGCGACGAGGACCGAGAAAGGGATGCCTGGGGATGCCCAGGAGCATGCCGGAAAAGGCGTTGGTCCCCATCTGGTGTTGGCCGGCGGGGGGACGGCAGGGCATGTCAACCCCCTGCTCAGTGTGGCTGCGGCTATTCGGGAGCGCTGTCCCCAGGCGGCTGTCAGCGTGATCGGCACCGCTGTCGGGCTGGAGCATGACCTGGTGCCAGCCGCTGGATTTCCCTTGGACCTGATTGAGAAGGTTCCCTTCCCTCGTCGTCCCGGCAAGGCCGCCCTGGACTTCCCCCGACGTTGGCGACGTGAGGTGCAGCGGGTCCGAGGGTATTTGCAGGATCGGTCGGCCGAACTGGTGGTCGGCTTTGGCGGCTATGCCTCAGCGCCGGCCTACAGGGCTGCACGGAACTTGGGCCTGCCCATCGTCGTCCATGAGCAGAATGCCCGGGCGGGCATGGCTAACAAGCTGGGTGCCCGCTGGGCCGATTTCGTAGGTACTGCCTATGAGAACACAGGCATTCGAGCCCGAGCCGGTGTGCCAGTGCGCCGCGTGGGTTTGCCTTTGCGGCCGACCATCGCCCGACTGGTCAAGCAGATGGAGGCTGACCCTGCAGGAGCCCGCCGGGAGTCTGCGCATTCTCTGGGGTTGGATCCCGATAGGCCCATCCTGTTGGTGACTGGGGGATCCTTGGGAGCGCTCAGCCTGAACAAGGCGGTGGCTGGCGCAGCCCGGCAGCTGTTGGACCGAACCCAAGTAATCCATCTGACCGGTCGTGGCAAGGCCGACCAGGTCAGGAAGCAGGTGGCGGCTGACCTGGGTGATGCGGCTATCAACGATCTGGACTCGGCTCACCGGGGCCAAGGGGACTATCACATGGCTGAATACCTGGAACGGATCGATTTGGCCTTCGCCTGTGCTGATCTGGTGGTCTGCAGAGCTGGTGCAGGCTCTGTCAGCGAGCTGGCCGCCCTGGGCGTGCCGGCCGTCTACGTGCCCCTGCCCATCGGCAATGGTGAGCAGCGGTTCAACGCGCAGCCGGTCGTTAATGCCGGGGGAGGGCTCATGGTGGACGATGCGGCCCTGGATGCTAAATGGGTGGCTGATCATGTCCCTGCTCTTATGGCCGACGAGGATAGGTTGGCTGACATGCGCCGAGGGGCTTGGGAGTACGGGATTCGCGATGCCGCCCAGGTGATGGCCGAGCAGATCCTGACCATGGCCGACCAACACCTTGCCCGCAAGGAATCTGGGAGGGCCTAATCGGGCATAATGGAGGCAGGCGACGGGCGACCGTCCTGGATGGTCATGAACTGTTGGAGGAGATGCAACTACTGTGCCCAAGCATGAATTGAATACAGTGCCCGGTCGGCAGGATGGCGGTGACCGGTCCCTGCCGGTCCTGAACCCCTGCCTTCCTGCCCTGGCTCAGGCCGGAGTGCGCGACCCCAAGGATCTGGGACCTACACACTTCATCGGCATCGGTGGGGCAGGGATGAGCGTGCTGGCCGAGATGCTACACCAGGAGGGGGTGCAAGTTTCCGGATCCGACCGTGCTGAAGGGGACAAGACCCGACGCCTGCGTCAGCTGGGAATCCGGGTCGCCATCGGTCAAGAAGCCTGCAATGTGGCCGGGGCCCGCACGGTGGTCTGGTCCAGTGCCATCAAACCTGACAATCCCGAGATTCTGGCAGCTCGT
>NZ_JBVPQK010000030.1:0-17257 GCF_058197115.1 Bifidobacterium sp. POST2/T3 (B1) | reverse complement strand
GTCCAGCAACGGGGGCTCCTGCTCTTCTTCGGCATCTTGGGTCTGGCTGCCAATGTGGGGTCCATCCTGGTCCTGGCTTCCGGCCATAAGGACAACCTGAACATGCGTGCTGCTTTTCTCGAAGTGGTCAACGACGCATTGGGCTCGGTGGCGGTCCTGGTATCAGCCGTGGTCATGATGGTCACCGGCTGGGCTGGATTCGATGCTGTAGCGGGAGGCGTGATTGCTCTGCTGATGATTCCCCGTGCGATTAAATTGCTGGCCAGCAGTGTCTCTGTACTTCTTGAGGAGACCCCAGCGGATCTTGATATGGCCAAGGTCAGGAAGCACCTAGAGGGTGTACCCGGCGTACTTGAGGTTCATGACCTGCATGCCAACAGTGTCTCCACCGGCTTGCCGCAGCTGACAGCACACGTGATTGTGCGTCAGGGCACCTCGCCTGTCGAAAACGAACGTATTCTGACCAGCATGCAACGCTGCCTGCGTGATCATTTCCCAGTCTCGGTCGAGCACACTACCTTTCAGATAGAACAGCAGGGGCACCGGGACAGCAGCGGCGAGCATTTGGACATGTAACCTTCAGACCTTGCGCAGAACAGTGACTACCTTGCCCATGATGACGGCGTGGGTGCCATCAATGGGGGAGTAGGCCGGGTTATGGGGGATCAGCCAAACGTGACCGTCCTCGCGGCGGAAGGTCTTTACCGTGGCCCCATCGTCCAGCAAGGCTGCGACGATGTCTCCGTTTTCAGCCTCCTGCTGGCGGCGGACGACCACAAAATCTCCGTCGCAGATGGCGGCATCGACCATGGAATCCCCGTGGACCTCAAGCATGAAGAGCTCGCCCGATCCAGTCAGACGTTCGGGAAGACGCATGACATCATCCACATGCTGCTCGGCCAGAATGGGCTGACCGGCGGCGATTCTGCCGACCAGGGGCACGTCGCGCGATTGCATGATGGCCTCGTCGGTCTGTGTGTCAGGGAAGGGTACGATCCTGGCGGTTCCTGCAGTCGGCTGAGGCTGGTCCTGGACCAGCTCTATGGCACGTCCCTTGTTGGCAGTCAGGCGAATGTAGCCCAGATCCTGCAAGACCTGAAGCTGATGCTTGACGGAAGAAGTGCTACGTAGTCCTGCGTCTTTGCCGATTTCCCTATAGGAGGGCAGGAATCCACGCTCTGACAGGTGTCGCTTGATAGCTTCCAAGACCCTGGCCTGGCGATCGGTCAGCTTGGGCCTGGACCCATGCTTCAGGCTCTCGGCGCTGGCTGCTTTTTCTTTCGTTGTGTTCATGGCTGAAGTTTCGGCTGTTTTCTGAGAGTCGGTGCTCTTAGACGCAGTGGATTGGTTGAGAGAGCCCATGGGCGTGGATCCGACAAAAGGGATGGTACTCACGATGGGCTCCTTTCCTAGGAAACTGAACTCAGTCTAACCCGCTTGAAGTGAAAAATCAAACAAATGTTCGAATCGTCCTTGCCAAATGACTATCGCGGTGCCAGAATGAGAACATCTGTTCGATAGAACAAATGTTCGAAAGAGGTGTGCCATGGTTGTTCGTACCTGTGCCAGTTCCAGCATGTCTGCGCCGTCGAACTTGTTTTCGGCCTGCCGGGCGTATGTAAGATCTGTGTTCTCGTCCGTCATGGCTCGTCTTCTTAGAGCTGCAAAAGTCTGCGTGTCCGGGCAAGGTTTTATAGGCGTCATTGTGCGTAGATTCGCGGTTTTTCTGGTTGTCGGCGCTCTGACCATTGCTGGGGTCGGATGGATGGCTCGACCAGCCAGCTCCGCTCCAGGACCGCAGGAGGTTGTCACCAGAACGGTTCGACCGGGTGATAATGTCTGGTCCTTTGCGACTTCGATAACTCCGCAAGGTGAGGATGTCATAAAAAACGTAGACCGTATCATGCAGATCAACAATATGTCCTCGCCCAATCTGCGTGTTGGTGACCGAATTCTGATTCCCATTGACGATTGAGGCAGTGTGTTTCGATCCAGGGAATCAATGACGTGACTTCAATGACTTGTCGTATGGATGAATGTCCTAGCTGAATTCGAGGAGTTTGTCCAGGGTTGTACGCTGATAGGCCCGGTATACGTGGGTCTTGCGGTCCTTTGGCGCTATGATATTGCGTATGCACTGTCCTTTCTGCCAGAATCCCGATACCAAGGTTGTGGATACGCGAATCAGCGACGACGGCCATGCCATCAGACGCCGCCGTGAGTGTCCGCAATGCTCGCGTCGGTTCACCACGGTGGAGACATCAATTCTCCTGGTGATGAAACGCTCAGGCAATGCTGAGCCCTTCAACCGTGACAAGGTCATTTCTGGCGTAAGGAAGGCCTGCCAGGGCAGGCCCATCGATGAGAATGATCTGAAGCTCCTAGGCCAGCAGGTTGAAGAGGATCTGCGTTCACGCGGCCTGGCTCAGGTTGATTCGGAAGAGGTCGGCAGGGCCATCCTGAAGCCCCTCAGGGAGCTGGACGAGGTGGCTTATCTGCGCTTTGCTTCGGTTTACCGAAACTTCAGCAACCTGGAGGACTTTCAGCAGGCCATTGACACCCTGCGTGCGGAAGATCAGTCTGCTGAAAGCCAATCTCCTACTGTGCAGTCCTGAAATTAGCAATTTTGCCACCGGCCATTGTGACCGGAACAGGTCCACACTGCAGCAGGCTAGCTGCCTCCGTCAATGTGGCGGGGTTGGCCGGAGACGGGATTGGATTGTGACAGGAAGTAAACGGAGGTGCCAGGAATGATGCAGGCCTGGCACCTAGGTATGTCACCCCAGATCCAGCAGCCTCAGATCCTCGGAAGTCTGGGCGATGACCAACTCCTGTGTGGGTCGCGTCATGGCCACATAAAGGTCGGCCGCTGCGCTCAGCCTGGAAGGGGCGTCATCCTGGATGGCTCCAGGCTCAACCAGAACCACGGCATCGAATTCCAGCCCTTTGGTGTGGCCGGTGGTCGTGACCGTGATTTGGTGCTCCTGAGCCTTATCAATATGCAGCCGTGAGCTGACCTCCGCTTCCAGAGCGTTGGGAACGATGATCGCCAGGCGTCCGGTACCGTCTTTGCCCAGATGTCGTTCCGTCAGTTCGCCCACCAGATCAGGCAGCTGGTCCAGCAGGTTGGCCTGATCGTCAGCTCGCAGGTGGCTGACCGATCCTTGAACCTCGCGTACGGCCTTGAGCGTTGAAACCTCGAGACCCTCGGAGGCTGCGAAGGAGGAGGCCAGGTTGGATACCTGACGAGGGTTACGATAGTCGATGGTCAGTTGCCTCAGGTCCCATCCGTCCGGGCCGAAAAGCGTGTCCATGGTGGAGGCCCAGGACCGGGTGCCGCCAAGGGCCGCCGTCTGGGCCACGTCTCCTACGATGGTGAAGGACCGGGAAGGGCAGCGCCGGACCAGCATCCTCCAGTCCATGGCCGTCAGCTCCTGGGCTTCGTCGACCACGATGTGCCCGTAGACCCATTCACGGTCGGCGGCCGCCTGAGTGGCTGCCTGGTTATCGTCCTGGCCGTTGATGGAATCCAGCAGCATCTGCGAGGTCACGATGCCTGTGCCAATGCCGTTCTGGGCCAAGGTGTCGCTGGCAAACCGACGTTCTTCATCGCGACGTGCCTTTTCAGCCTGGTCACGATCCGCCTGGCGTGGGTCGGGGCCCAGCAGTTCCATGGCCTCATCCAGGATGGGGATGTCGGATACGGTCAATTCGGCGCCGTCCTGGCGGGTCAGCAGGTCAATCTGTTCCGGGGTCAGCCAGGGGGCGAACCGGCGCAGACGATCCGGGCGGGACCAGAGGTCGTTGACTAGCCAGCGGGGGTTCATGGGCAGCCAGGCCAGATTGAGTGTCCGCCGCACCTGGTCGTTCAGCCGCAGCAGGGAAGTGACCCGGGCAAGTTCCTCGGCTCCGGGATCGTAGTCCACTCCCTCGGCATAACGGGCGGTCATGGCGTTCAGGGCCGAGCGCACAAAGGTGTTTCTGGCCTTGTTGTGGGGCTGGTGGCTGCGTCGGGCATCGACCAGGGCTTGCTCCAGGTCAACTGCCAGCATGGGTACGGCAACCCCGTCCACCTTGACCGTGGGCAAGGAGGCAGGTACCCGCTCCCGAGAGGCGACGGCGTTGGCTACGGCCTCGGCCATGCGGATGTCTCCCTTGAGCCGGGCCACGTGCGGGTTCTCCTGACGTTCGGTGCTGATGCCGGGGATGAGGTCGCCCATGGTGCGGCTGAGCACTCCGGTCTCGCCCAGGGAAGGCAGGACCTGGTCGATGTAGTGCAGGAAGGCGTTGCTGGGCCCGACAATCAGTACGCCTGAACTTTCCAGTCTGCGCCTATGGGTGTAGAGCAGATAGGCTGCCCGGTGCAGGGCCACGGCCGTCTTGCCGGTGCCGGGTCCTCCCTGGACCACCAGCGGGCGGGTCATGGGGGAGCGGATGATCCGGTCCTGTTCAGCCTGGATGGTGGCTACGATGTCGGTCATCTGCCCGGTCCGGCGGCTGGAGAGGGAGGCCATCAGCGCACCCTCGCCGGCAAGCGTACCGCCCTGGGCTGCCTTGTCTACCTCGGGGGCCGACAAGTCCAGGACTTCATCTTCGATGCCGATGACTTGGCGGAAGTTGAGGGTGATGTGCCGACGCATGACGATGTCACCGTGGTCCGCCGGTGTGGCCTCGTAGAAGGGGCGTGCGGCCTCGGCCCGCCAGTCGGTCAGGATGGGCTCGTGGTTGCTGTCCAGAAGGCCCAGCCGTCCGATATATCGCCGGCTGCCCTGGTCAGTATCCAGTCTGCCGAAGACCAGACGGTCCTCCACGGCCCGCAGCTGGGTGAGCCGGTCCTCATACATGTTGGCGAAGGAATCCCGCTCGGTGCGCTGGGTAGGGGATCCGTGGGAGCCGGCGGCCCGAACCGCGTCCAGTCTGGTCCTGGCCTGCGTCCGCAGCTCGTCCAGACGGCCATAGGCCTTGTCCACCGCCGCCTGCTCTTCATGCAGCTGTGAGGAATAGCTCGACATGTGTGTCCGTTCTGTGGAATGTTCAAAATTGGATGATCTAATATACCGCTCGACCTCTACTTTTTCGGCCCGGTAGACCCTTGGTCACATCGTCTTTGCCAGGTGGCGAAACGCCGAGGCGGACCCTTTGGTGAGGCAAATGGTTGGGTTTGGGCCTGAAGTGGTATCAAGGTGGTGAGCAATGGGGATAAGTGGGGTAAAGTGGGGAGCATTGCGTAGGGGACGCTACTCGATGGAGCCGTCCCTTGGTTATCAAACTGGCATTGGAGGTGGGGCATGGCTGATACATACGACGCAGAGGCCGCCTCGCCTTCCCTGCCGCCCATGCTTCTGGGCACCTACACGCCCAAGATGGATTCCAAGGGCCGTCTGGCTCTGCCAGCCAAGTTCCGCGCTCAGCTAGGTCAGGGCCTGGTCATGGCCCGCGGCCAGGAACGCTGCGTCACTCTGTTGCCCCCTGAGGAATTTCAGCGGATGGCCGTGCGCATCCAACACACCTCCATGGGCGACAAGTCGGCCAGAGACTACCTGCGTGTATTTCTGTCCGGCGCCGTCGACCAGGTCCCTGACAAGCAGGGCCGCATCCTGGTCCCGCCCATGCTTCGATCTTATGCACGGCTGACCGGCCCAGTTGTGGTCATTGGTGTGGGCACCCGTGCTGAGATCTGGGATCAGGATTCCTGGACTGCCTACTTGGAGAGCAAGGAGCAGGGCTACGCCGATATCGCTGACGATGTTCTTCCGGCGGTGGATTGCTGATGGAGACCCTCATGGAAAATCGCAATCCACCCGACCAGGAGGCCGTGGACAGGGGCATGGTCCACCGTCCCGTTCTGCTGGAGCGTTGCCTTGCACTGGCCCGGCCTGCCTTGGAACACCCGGGGGCGGTGGCTGTGGATTGCACGCTGGGTTTGGCTGGTCATGCCACCGCCTTCCTCAGGTCCTGCCCTGAGGCCCGTCTTATAGGCATTGACAGGGATCGTCAGGCCCTGGGTCTAGCCACTGGCCGGATGCGCGACGAGGGTCTTGCCGATCGATTCACGCCGGTGCACGCCCCCTTTGACCAGCTGGACCAGCAGCTGGATGCGCTGGGAGTAGGCCAGGTGGATTTGGTCTTCATGGATCTGGGGCTCTCCTCACTGCAGATTGACCAGCGCGACAGGGGATTCACCTACCGGCAGGACGCTCCGCTGGACATGCGCATGGATACCAGCCAGGAGCTGACGGCCGCACAGGTTCTGGCCGAGTATGACCAGGAACACTTGGCCGACATCTTCTCCCGGTATGGGGAGGAGCGCTATGCAGGACGCATCGCACGGGCCATCATCGAGTCCAGGCAGGAACAGCCACTGACCACCTCGGCCCAGCTGGACCGTTTGGTCGACAGGGTTGTGCCGCGTGGCCACCGTCCCCCGGGCAATCCGGCCAAGAGGGTTTTCCAGGCGCTGCGCATCGAGGTCAATGGGGAACTGGACCGTCTGAGGCGCACCTTGCCCCAGGCCATTCTGCGACTGGCTCAGGGAGGTCGTTTGGTCGTGGAGTCCTATCACTCCCTGGAGGACCGCATGGTCAAGCGCTTCATGGCGCCCGGGCTGCACGTGGACCTGCCGGCAGGCATGCCGGTGGTGCCCGATCAGGCCCGCCCCTATCTGTCAGATCTGACTCATGGGGCCATCAAGGCCGATCCTGCCGAGCGGGAACGCAACCCCCGGTCCGCCTCAGTGCGCCTGCGGGCCGTGGAGATGATCGGATCCATTCCCGAGGAGCGTCGTCGTCGGCTCCAGGCCGAGGCACGTGGTGAGGTTTCAGATGGTCGTCACCGCCATGTTGGCCATGGTTCGGAATCGAGGCGCCGGTCATGAGCATGCCAGCACGTTCAGTCCGTTCCAAGGCATCCCCGGACAAAGGGCATCCCCGCATCCAAGAGATGCCTACCAGGCCTGAGCTCAGTCTGATCAAGGGCACAGGCAAGGCAGGCAAGGCAGGCAAGGCGCGCCAGCCGGAACGAGGTCCAGTGGCTGAGGGAGCCCGGCGTCTGATCGGCTGGACGCGAACCCGCGGCAATCCTCTGCTGCGCATCATGACCTCGGTTGTTTTTCTGGCAGCCTGCATGTTCGGTTCCCTGATGTTGCGCACCCAGATGGTTCAGGACTCTTTCGAGGCCACCCGGGTCCAGCATGAGATCAGTAATCTCAACCAGGATGTCCAGGATGACCAGAATAAGCTCGACCAGCTCCAGGCCTCCCTGCCGGACAAGGCCCAGGAGTTGGGCATGCAACCCCAGCAGGGTCTGAACTCCATCGATCTGCAGGGCTACAAGCCCCCTCAGAACGCCCAAGGCAAGGCGGGGCAACCATGAGCCGCAAGGGAACCAAGGGTTCTTGGCACATCTCCTTCTGCAAGCGTTCGTTGTCTGTAGGCCTGATCCTGATCGTGGTGGCTGCATTGGCCCTGGGCAAGCTGGCCTACATCCAACTCTTCGATGGAAGGTCCATAGCCCAGGCCGCTGCGGCGAGTCGCACCGTGCCGCACACCATCAAGGCCCAGCGTGGCCGCATTCTGGATGTCAATGGCCGGGTGCTGGCCCAGAGCCTGGAGCGTTACAACATCATTGGTGACCCCGAGGCTGCGGCTTCCTTCATACCTATCAACTGCACCAAGCGCACAGGCAGCGATTGCCACAGTATCAAGGGTCATCCAGTGGGCGCCGACGGTGCTGCCGGCGTGGCCCGCCTCCTGGCGCCGGCACTGGGGATGAACGCCATGGAGCTGGGTGGCAAGCTCAGCGTCCCTGGAAGATATGTGGTCCTGGCCAAGCGGGTGACTCCCGAGGCCAAGCGCGCTATTGACAAGCTCGGGTTGCAGGGGATCATCACGGCCGAGCTGAGCAGTGAACGCACCTATCCGCATGCGGATCTGATGGGGGCCTTGATCGGGGGCATCGACGACAGCGGCAAGGGCGTGGCCGGGATCGAGCAGATGGAAAATCGGCGGCTGACCGGCACTGACGGCTATACGGTCTATCAGCAGGGAATGCTGGGCCAGGAGATCCCGGGAACCGTGACCCGTCAGCGCAATCCGGTCAACGGCAAGGACGTGACCCTGACCATTGATCAGGACGTGCTCTGGTACGTCCGTCAGGCCCTCAAGTCAGGATGCCAGCGCTACCATGCGGACTGGGGCCTGGCGGTGGTTCAGGACACCCGCACCAACGAGATCGTGGCCCTGGCCGACACCGATGATTACCAGGCGGGTAGCGACCAAGCCAAGGTCAACTCCTCACGGGCGGTGGCGGAGACCTTCGAGCCCGGCTCCATAGGCAAGACCATCTCTGCTGCAGGCATGCTTCAGGAGCAGGTCCACTCCATGAGCGACCGCTTCACCGTGCCCGACCACATCACCGTGGACAACCAGCAGTACAAGGACGCCTTCTACCATCCCGCTGAGCACTGGACTCTTGCCGGCATTCTGCAGAACTCCTCTAACGTGGGCATGATCATGGCCGCGGATCGCTACTCTGATCAGAAGCGTTACGACTATCTGACCCGTTTCGGCATCGGTCAGGCCTCGGCCCTGGGCCTGCCAGGGGAGTCCAAGGGCCTGCTGACCACGCCTCAGACCTGGGACCGCCGAACCCGTAACACGGTTCTGTTCGGCCAAGGCTATGCCACCAACGCCGTTCAGTTGACCAATGCTGTCGCCACCCTGGCCAACAAGGGGGTCCGGTCCGACCAGACCATCATCCGCGGGCAGGGCGCGGTCAAAGCCAATCAAGTCAGGGTCGTGGATGAGAAGGTTGCGGCTGCGGTCATGAACGGCATGGAATCGGTGGCCGAGAAGTACGAGAACACGGCCAAGGTGGAAGGCTATCGGGTGGCTTCCAAGACCGGAACCGCCGAGGTGGCTGACAGCTCGGGTCACCTGGGCGGCATCATCAGCGACTGGGTGGGGATCCTGCCCGCCGACGACCCCCATTTTGTGGTCACTGTGGCGCTGAAGAACCCCCAAAGCAGCGATGGGGTTTTCGGCAGTATGACCGCCGGACCCATCTTTGCCCAGATCGGTGAATTCCTTATGCAGAAATACCAGGTCCCCGCGTCGCAGCCAAGGACCGATGCTATCCCGGTAACATGGTGATACCGGCAGGCATCATGGCGTTCCCGGACGAAGGAGAGATTGCAGCATGAGCGCGCTGAGTGAATCAATCTCCCGACGGTTGACCCTGGGGCAGCTCAAAGGGCGCTACGGGTTGACCCTGGTCCCTGACTTCGCTGAGCCAGTCACGGTTACCTCATTGGTGGACGACCTGCCCTCAGTGCGCCCCGGCAGCCTGTACGTGCCTGCAGACCAGCAGGTGGACCAGGGCATGATCGAGGAGGCCGAGCGCCGTGGGGCCTATGCAGCCCTGCTGCCGACTTCGGCTCGCCAAGAGGTGGGACGAGCCCGCATACCCCTGCTCTTCGGCACCATGCACCCCTGGCAGATGGGCCAGCTGCTGGCCAATGCCGCAGGGGATCCTTCGGGAGCCCTGGCTGTCTTCGCCTTGGTCGGTTCCCAGGTGCAGGACCAGGTGGATCTCCTGGCCGACTTCCTGCACGTGTTGGGCAATCCCGTCGGCATTCTCAGTGCCAAGGGCTCGTATTCGCTGGATCGCCGGTTGGACCTCGAATATCCCCTGAGCATGTTCGATGTGCAGCGCAGTCTGTCCATTACGCTGGAGGACGGGGCGGCCGCTGTAGTTATCTCCGTGGATGAACAGACCCTGGCCAAGGATGCCCTGCAGGCGGTGGACCTGGATGTGGTGGCCCTGGGCGCCCAGGAGGGCTCCACCCGCGATATGCGACACTTGCGGCTGATTTCCAAGGCCCGCCGATATGGGTTCAACCTGGGCGGGCATACCATCGTGGCACGGCGCAACGAGGAATCAGACGGACTGGCCCGCCAGTCCCTGCCCGCAGACGCAGAAAGTGACGACCTGTCCCTGTGCATCGCCATGACCATGGCCGCCGGCGTCAAACGCAACAACATCAGGAGCGCCCTGCGCGTCTCCCGTGAAATGTCCTGAGAGGTGAGGATGAGTCAGTCTGTAGGGGCCGGGTCCATGCCCATGACCCTGGAAGAGGTCGTCGAATATGTGCACGGTCGGCTGGTCGAGGCCGGTCCTGGTCGCGAACCCGATCGCAGGTCTGTGCGCATGCGGGTGGTGACGGACTCCCGGCAGGTGGAAGCCGATGGGCTCTTCATAGCCATCAAGGGCCAGCACGTGGACGGGCATGACTATGTTCCCGGCCTGGGGGCCAAGGGCTGCCGCGCGGCCTTGGTCGATCACCTCGTTCCGGGCGCTGACCTGCCGCAGATTCTTGTGGACGATACGGTTGCTGCCCTGGGGCTGCTGGCACGGGCCAACATAGACCGTCGGCGCAAGGACTCAGGCCCCTTCACGGTCATCGGCATCACCGGTTCTGTCGGCAAGACCACGACCAAGGATCTGCTGGCTTCCCTGCTGGCCCTGTTGGGTTCTGTGGTGGCTCCGGTCGGGTCTTTCAACAACGAGATCGGTCTTCCTCTGACTGCCTTGGAGGTCGGGCCGGACACCCGCTACCTTGTGGCGGAGATGGGTGCCAGTCACGTGGGCGAGATAGCCAGCCTTACCAGGATTGTTCCTCCGGACATGGCCCTGGTTCTCAAGGTGGGGGTGGCCCACCTGGGTGAATTCGGCTCCGTGGAGCGCATCGCCCAGGCCAAGAGCGAGATCGTGCAAGGTTTGGTGCCGGGTGGGACCGCCGTGCTCAATGCAGACGATTCCCGGGTGGCGGCCATGGCCGATCTGGCCTCTGGGCCTGTTCTGCGGTTTGGCTTGGCCACTGAGGACGGCGGGCAGGACCGCGACCTGGATGGTTCGGCTCGCTACTTGGACAGTGACAGCCTGGACAGGCCGACCTTCGAGCTGCGCCTGTGTGGCCAGCAGCCGGTTCGGCTTCGTCTGGGCATCCCGGGACGACACAATGTCATGAACGCCCTGGCTGCCGCCACGGTGGCCCACGCCCTGGGTTTGGATGCAGAGCGTATCGCCGATGAGCTCGGTCGACAGCAGCGGATCAGCCCGCATCGGATGGCCGTGTCTTCGGTCCAGTTGCCGGGTGCCTCCTTCACTCTGATCGATGATTCCTTCAACGCCAATCCCGACTCCGTGCGGGCAGGTCTGGATGCCCTGGCTGCCTGGAGGGGATTCGATGGCCCGGTCTATCGGATAGCGGTCCTAGGAGTCATGCTCGAGCTCGGCGATCGAGGGGAGCAGCTGCACCAGGAGATCGGTGCCTATTGCCGTCGTCAGGACATTGATGCATTGGTCGCAGTGGGTTGCCGGAATCAGCAGATGGACGGTCTGGTCCAGGCCCTGGTCCGTGGTGCCGGCGGCCCGTCTGATCCGAGCGATGATCAGCCGGGGGCCATGCGGGTACTCTTTGCTCAGGACGCTGACCAGGCTGACCAGATGGTCCGCCGTCTGTGCGCCAAGCATTCGGACCGGAAGAACCTTGTCCTGCTCAAGGGCTCGCACATGTCCGGCCTGTCCGCTCTGGCCGACCGGTGGCAGGGCTGAGCTATGAATCTACTGGCATCCCCGCAGCGGGGTCTAATGTTCAAGGACAGAATCCAAGAGTTGGAGTACACACTGTGATTGCCCTCATCATCGGAATCCTGGTCGCCCTGGTGGTGACGCTGGCGGGGACCCCCCTGCTGATACGGCTGGTCCATCGGCTGCACTACGGCCAGTACATCCGCCAGGACGGGCCCAAGTCCCATCTGGTCAAGCGTGGCACCCCGACCATGGGCGGGCTGGTTATCAACCTGGCCATCCTGCTGGGCTGGGCAGCCTCGGCGCTTTACCGCTACCTGTCGCGGGGGGAGTCCGTGTCCCCGTCGGCCATGCTGGTTCTGTTCGCCATGCTCTCCATGGGCTTCCTGGGCTTCATTGACGACTTCGCCAAGGTGCGCAAGAAGCAGAACCTGGGCCTGTCGGTCAGGGCCAAGTTCACCGGCCAGTTTATTTTGGCCACCATATACGCAGTGCTCGCCCTGAAACTGCCCACCAAAAATGGCTATCCCAGCGCACAGGCGGGCATATCCTTCGTGGAGCAGCCCATCATTGACTTCCGAATGGCGGGCAGCGTCCTGTCTGTGGTGCTATTCATCATCTGGGTCAATCTGCTGATGACGGCCTGGAGCAATGCGGTCAACCTGACTGACGGCCTGGACGGGCTGGCGTCGGGCTCCTCCATGATCGCCTTCGTGGGTTACACGATCATCGCCTTCTGGGAGAGCTACCACTTGAAGGGCGGCGGCCATCCAGGCCATGCCTACGCTGTCTCAGACCCCCTGGACCTGGCCATCATCGCCTGCTGCGCGGCTGTGGCCTGCTTCGGCTTCCTCTGGTACAACACCAATCCGGCCTCCATCTTCATGGGAGACACGGGATCCCTGGCTCTGGGCGGGCTCTTCGCAGCCCTGTCCATCGCTACTCATACCGAACTGCTGGCGGTCATCCTGGGCGGGCTTTTTGTGGGAGAGGCCGCCTCCGATGTCATCCAGGTGGGTTACTTCAAACTCACCCACAAGCGGGTCTTTAAGATGGCGCCCATCCACCACCACTTCGAGCTGATGGGCTGGCAGGAGTCCAAGGTGGTTGTCCGGTTCTGGATGGTGGACCTGATCTTCGTCCTGTTGGCCTTGGTCTGCTTCTATGCAGACTGGGTGGTTCGCTCCGGGTTGCCCATCTGAGTGCGTCCATTCACGGTACCGGACTTTCGGCAGCCGGTATCATGCCAAGCAGATGCCGGAGCTAGCGGAATGAGGTGTTCATGGATATGGACTTGAGCCAGAAGCGCGTACTGGTCGCCGGACTGGGCATTTCCGGACGGAGCGTGGCCGCAGCCTTGCGAGGTCGGGCGGCCGGAGTGACCACTGTGGACCAGCGCGCCCCGCAGGCTGATCTTCGTGACTTTGACCAGGTGGACTGGAGTCGGGTGGATCTGGTCATGGCTTCGCCAGTCTTCAACCCGCGCACCCCATTTATCCTTGAGGCGCAGCGTCGGGGCATCCCCGTGGTCAGTGAGGTGGAGATGGCTTGGATGCTACGGGTAGCCTCAGCCCGGACAGGCCGGCCGGCACCCTGGATCGGGATCACCGGCACCAACGGCAAGACCTCGACCACCAGGATGGTCTCCGCCATGATGCAGGTCAGCGGGTTCACGGCCCCTGCGGTGGGCAATATCGGCAAGGCCGTCTCCACAGCCGTCCTCGATCCCGACAATGACATGCTCTGCGTGGAGCTGAGCTCCTTCCAGCTGCATTTCACCTTCTCGCCGGCCCTGGAGTGCGCGGCCATCACCAATCTGGCCGACGACCACCTGGATTGGCACGGGGGCTTCGAGGCCTACGCGGCCGACAAGGCGCGCATCTACCGGGGCGTGCGCAAGGCCCTGGTCTACAACGCCGATGACTCCCGGGTCTCCGACCTGGCCAGACAGGCGCAGCCAGCCCCAGGTTGCCGACGGGTGGGCTTCACCCTGGGCCGGCCCGAGTCTGGGCAGCTGGGCGTGGAGGACGGCTGGGTCATGGACCGTAGCGGAATGACCGGTCAGGACCGTGATGAGGGCGTCAGGCTGGTCCGGGTGGCCGACCTGACGGATCTGTGTGAGCCTGACGGCACGGTTTACCCTCACCTGCTGGCCGACGCTCTCTGTGCCCTGGCTCTGGCACTGGGTGCTGGAGCCAAGGTCGATGCGGCGATCGAGGCCATGCGCGCTTTCACGCCCGGCGACCACAGGATCAGCACCGTGGCCTCTCTGGGCCAGGGTGCGCAGGCCATCCGTTTTGTAGACGACTCCAAGGCCACCAACGCCCATGCGGCCGAGGCTTCCCTGGCCAGCTACCATGACGGCCAGGTGGTCTGGCTGGCCGGTGGACTGGCCAAGGGCGCACGCTTCGACGATCTGGTCCGGTCCCGCAGGTCCAAGCTGGCCGCAGCTGTGGTCATCGGTCAGGACCAGCAGCCCATGGTCCAAGCCATCAAGGACCATGCGCCCGATCTGCCGGTTACCGTGATTGATCCTGGTGCTGGAGATCAGGTCATGGCCCGGGCTGTTCGTGCGGCTGGCTCCTATGCACAGCCCGGCCAGGTGGTTCTGCTGGCACCTGCCTGCGCATCTATGGATCAGTTCGCCTCCTATGCTGACCGGGGCGATCAGTTTGCCCAGCAGGCCAAACAGTGGGTCCACGAGCATGAAACGCGACACTGATCCGAGCAAGGCCCACTCACGAGGGTCTGGCAGCAAGGGAGACTACCGGGGCTGGCGGGCCATTCTCAACCCGCTCTGGTGCTACTACGGCTTTCTGGCCACAGTCGTCGCCACCACGGTCTTTGGCCTGATGATGGTATTCTCCTCTTCGGCTGTGGATCTGGTGGCCCAGGGCAGCTCACCCTGGAGTCAGGTCATTCGCCAGACCATATACGCAGTGTTGGGGCTCTTGTTGGCCCTTCTGGCCGTGAGGATCAGCATTGATCACTACCGGAACTGGAGCACCTGGTTTCTGATTGCCAGCCAGGGCATCCAGCTGTTGACTCGCACCCCGCTCGGACGCTCCGCCAACGGCAACGAGGGATGGATCTCGATAGGAGGCATCTCCATGCAGCCGGCCGAGCTGCTCAAACTGGCCCTGTGCTTGTGGCTGCCCCAGGCACTGATCGAAGCCCAGCGGCAGCTCGGCAAGGATTCTGACCTGAAGAGCCTGGCCAAGGCCTATGCCAAGCCGGCCTTCGGCTTTTTGATCAGCTTCATGTTCATCATGCTGGGCAAGGATCTGGGGACCGCCATGATCATCGTCATCATTGGCTTCGTGGCCTTCCTGGTCTCAGGCTTCCCCCTGCGCTGGCTGCTCAGCCTGGCGGTCCTGGGGATGGCTGCGGTCATTGGCTTTTCGGTCTATGGCAACAGCAACCGTACCCAGCGGATCATGGCCGCCTACGGCAAGTGCTCGGCTGATGACATTCAGGGTGTCTGCTACCAGTCCATCCACGGGCTCTATGCCATGGCCTCGGGAGGATTGACCGGGGTCGGTCTGGGCAACTCCAGGGAGAAGTGGAACTACCTGCCCGAGGCGCACAATGATTTCATCTTTGCTGTCATCGGCGAGGAGCTGGGCTTTGTAGGGGCGGCCATGCTTATTCTGGTCTTCGTGGTCATGGGCTGGTGCATGCTGAGAATCGCCCTGACTACCAGGAACCGGTATGCGGGCATGGTGCTGATTTGCCTGGATGTGTGGCTGGTGGGCCAAGCCCTGATCAACATCTGTGTGGTTCTGGGTCTGCTGCCGGTCATTGGGCTGCCCCTACCCTTCGTGTCGGCTGGAGGGACCGCCCTGATCTCCTGCCTGGCTTCGGCCGGGGTGGCTCTGAAGATGATTCGGACCCAACCAGACGTGATGGCGGCCACAGACGGGTCCTGAGATGCGGAATGGACATGGCGGAAAGGAAGCGGATTCGCGGATGACGACAGCGACGAGGACCGAGAAAGGGATGCCTGGGGATGCCCAGGAGCATTCCGGGAAAGGTGCTGGTCCCCATCTGGTGCTGGCCGGGGGAGGGACGGCAGGGCATGTCAACCCCCTGCTGAGTGTGGCTGCGGCCATTAGGGAGCGCTGCCCACAGGCTTTTGTCAGCGTAATTGGCACTGCTGTCGGGCTGGAGCACGACCTGGTGCCGGCCGCCGGACTTCCCCTTGACCTGATTGAGAAGGTGCCCTTCCCTCGTCGTCCTAGCAAGGCCGCACTGGACTTCCCCCGGCGTTGGCGGCGTGAGGTGCAGCGAGTACGAGGGTATTTGCAGGATCGGTCAGCCGACCTGGTGGTCGGCTTTGGCGGTTATGCCTCGGCGCCGGCATACAGGGCCGCACGGAACCTGGGTCTGCCCATCGTCGTCCACGAACAGAATGCCCGGGCGGGCATGGCCAACAAGCTGGGTGCCCGCTGGGCCGATTTCGTAGGTACGGCCTATGAGAATACAGGCATACGGGCCCGGTCCGGAGTACCAGTGCGCCGCGTGGGTCTGCCTTTGCGGCCGACCATCGCCCGACTGGCCAAGCAGATGGAGGCTGACCATGCAGGAGCCCGCCGGGAGTCTGCGCATTCTCTGGGGTTGGATCCCGATAGGCCCATCCTGCTGGTGACTGGAGGATCCTTGGGAGCGCTCAGCCTGAACGAGGCGGTGGCTGGCGCAGCCCGGCAGCTGCTGGATCGGACACAGGTCATCCATCTGACGGGCCGTGGCAAGGCCGACCAGGTCAGGGAGCAAGTGACGGCTGACCTGGGCGATGCGGCTATCAACGATCTGGACCCGGCTCACCGGGGCCAGGGGGACTACCACATGGCTGAATACCTGGAGCGGATCGATTTGGCCTTCGCCTGTGCTGATCTGGTGGTCTGCAGGGCTGGTGCAGGCTCTGTCAGCGAGCTGGCCGCCCTGGGCGTGCCGGCCGTCTACGTGCCCCTGCCCATCGGCAATGGTGAGCAGCGGTTCAATGCCCAGCCGGTCGTTGATGCCGGGGGAGGACTCATGGTCGATGATGCGGCCCTGGACGCTAAATGGATAGCCAGCCACATTCCTGCTCTTATGGCCAATGGGGATAGGCTGGCTGACATGCGCCGCCGAGCCTGGGGGTACGGGATTCGCGATGCCGCTCAGGTGATGGCCGAGCAGATCCTGACCATGGCCGACCAACACCTTGCCCGCAAGGACTCTGGGAGGGACTAATCGGGCATAATGGAGGCAGAAGATGCGCGGCCGTCCTGAATGGTCCTGAACTGTTGGAGGAGATGCAACAACTGTGCCCAAGCATGAATTGAATACAGTGTCCGGTCGGCAGGACGGCGGTGACAGGTCCCTGCCGGTCCTGGATCCCTGCCTGCCTGCTCTGGCCCAGGCCGGAGTGTACTACCCAAAGGATCTGGGCCCCACACACTTCATAGGCATCGGCGGGGCCGGGATGAGCGTGCTGGCCGAGATGCTCCACCAGGAGGGGGTGCAGGTCTCCGGATCCGACCGTGCTGAGGGGGACAAGACCCGACGCCTGCGTCAGCTAGGAATCCGGATCGTCATCGGTCAACAAGCCAGCAATGTGGCCGGGGCCCGCACGGTGGTCTGGTCCAGTGCCATCAAACCTGACAATCCCGAGATTCTGGCAGCTCGT
>NZ_JBVPQK010000029.1:0-17811 GCF_058197115.1 Bifidobacterium sp. POST2/T3 (B1) | reverse complement strand
CATGTGCTCAAGATCGTCGAACTCAAGGGCGACGAGGCCGTGGAGCGCGAGCTGGTCATGATCAAGGTCAAGGCCAATGAACGCAACCGCTCCGACGTGCTGGAGATTGTCAAACTCTTCCGCGTGCGCGTGGTCGACGTCCACCCCGAGTCCCTGACCATTGAGGCCACCGGGGCCGAGGGCAAGTTGGAAGCCCTGCTGCGTCTGCTGCGTCCCTTCGGCATCATCGAACTGGTCCGTTCGGGCGCCGTGGCCGTCACTCGCGGACCCCGGGCCCTGAGCGAGAAGGTACTGGGCTCGCAGATCACCGGCCGCTGACTCATCCTCAAATCCTAGAAGGTGGTGCCCATGACTGACGATGTAATGGAAGGAATGAGCCGGACGGGCCGAATCGAATGGGAGCGGATGGTATCCGGCCAGGTCTATCAGGACACCCACCCCGACATCGATCGCCAAAGGGAACGGGCCGAAAGCCTCTTCATGGAATACAACAGGACCGGCCCCGGACAGAAGCAGGAACGCCGAAGGATTCTAGAAGATCTGCTCGGCCAAGTGGGGCAGGATGTCGTCATCAACCCGGACTTCAGATGCGAGGTAGGCTGCAACATACGGATCGGCAGTCAGACTCTGATCAATTACGGCGCCGTCATGCTGGACAACGCCCCGATCACCATAGGCAGGAACGTGTGGATAGGCCCCGGCGCAGGGCTCTTCTGCACCAACCATGCCCTGGACTATGAGGAGCGGAAGGCTGGTGCCTGCCAGGCCCGACCCATCGAGATATGCCAGGGTGCCTGGCTGGGTGGTCACGTGGTCGTCCTAGGCGGCGTACGGATTGGCCGTGGAGCCGTCATCGGGGCAGGGTCTGTCGTCACCCATGACATACCGGATCAGGTAGTTGCGGTCGGCAACCCCTGCACTGTCCTGCGGCCAATCACCGATGCGGACAGAACCGGTTATCTGGACAGAATTCGTCAGCGGGACCAGGAGAACGACCAGGACCAATAATCCCCTTCCCTGAAAAGCCCACAGCTCATTCCATCCAAGGCTGGCGGTAGATTGGGGAATCATGCCCATCTATGATCTCGGTCTGGAACACGTCGCTCTATCCTTTGCCACCAAAACCATCTTCACGGATGTGACGCAGGGCATCTTCGAGGGTGACCGGATTGGCATCGTGGGCCGAAACGGTGACGGCAAGTCCACTCTGTTGCACCTGCTGAAAGGCACCCAGGAACCCGATCAGGGCCGGGTGACCATGCGCAATGGGCTCACTTTCGGCATGCTGGACCAGCGTGACCCCCTAAAAGACGAGGACACGGTCCGCAAGGCGGCCTTGGAGAATCGACAAGACTACGAGTGGGCTGCCGACCCCAGATCCCGCGAAATCGTCGAGTCCCTTCTGGGCGGCATGGAACTGGAGGCCAAGGTGGGCACCCTGTCCGGCGGTCAGCGCCGCAGGGTGGATCTGGCACGGCTGCTGCTTCGGGATTGGGACATCCTAGCCCTGGATGAGCCAACCAATCATCTGGACCTGCTCACCATCCACTGGCTGGCCGAGCACCTGAAGAACCGCTGGGCCAAGAATTCCGGAGCTCTACTGCTGGTCACCCACGACCGCTGGTTCCTGGACGAGGTCTGCACCTCCATGTGGGAGGTGCATGACGGAACCATCGACCCCTTCGAGGGCGGCTACAGCGCCTACATGCTCCAGCGGGTGGAGCGCGAGCGCCAGGCGGATCTGGCCGAGACCAAGCGCCGGAACCTGGCCCGCAAGGAACTGGCCTGGCTGACCCGAGGCGCCCGGGCCCGCTCGACCAAGCAGAAGTTCCATGTCAAGGCCGCGCAGGAGCTGATCGCCGACGTGCCACCCATGCGCAACAGCCTGGAGCTCAAGCGGATGGCCACCTCCCGCTTGGGCAAGCAAGTGGTGGACTTGGTAGACGTGACCAAAATCTATCCGGGGACCGACTCCGATGCCGCCGAAGGCAATGACAACCGGGTCCCCTCCCCTCATGCCGAACGCCCTCTGATGGGCTCGGTGACCGTGGCTGCTGATCCTGACAAGGATGGCGAAGACGGTCAGGACCGTCCGGGCACTGCAGCGGCCGACACCCTTACCGTCAGCGGACACAAGGTCCTGGACGACGTGACCTGGCTAATCGGCCCTGGCGACCGATTCGGCATCGTAGGCGCCAACGGAGCAGGCAAATCCACTCTGCTGGGTCTGATTGACGGCAGTGTGTCTCCCACGGCAGGACACGTCAAAGTGGGCAAGACGGTCCGCTTCGCGGTGCTGACCCAGCGTCTGGATGAGTTGGAGAAACTGGGCCGCTATCGAATCAAAGAGGTCCTCAGCCGCTACAAGCCCACCTATCTGGTCGAAGGCAAGGAGGTGTCCCCGGGCCAATTGATGGAGCGCCTGGGCTTTGAAAGCTCCCAACTGATGACCAGAATCAGCGACCTATCTGGCGGGCAGAAGCGCCGCATGCAGCTCCTGCTCATCCTGCTGGACGAGCCCAACGTGCTGATCATGGACGAGCCAGGCAATGATCTGGATACTGACATGCTGGCCGTCATGGAAGACATGCTGGACTCATGGCCGGGCACCCTGATTGTGGTCTCCCACGACCGCTACCTGCTGGAGCGGGTGACCGACCAGCAGTTCGCGCTGATCAACGGCAAGGTGGTTCATCTGCCCGGCGGTGTTCAGGACTACCTGGATATGGTCGAGTCTGCCGACCGGGAGGCTGCGGATGCTCCAAGTCAGACATCAGCCAAGGAGGCTGGGGATCCCAATCAGGCCAAGGCCGAACGAGTTGCCAGACGAAATCTGAGCAAGCAGGCATCCGCCATCGAACGCAAGTTGGCCAAGCTGGCCGATCAGCGCAAGGAACTTGAACGGCAGATGGCTGAGCACGACCCCGGCGACTATCAAGGCCTCAACGAGCTCAATAGCAAGCTCAAGGACCTGACCGAGCAATCCGATCAGCTTGAGGAAGAGTGGCTGACCATCGGGGAAGAGCTGGAGTAATCTCAGGCGGCAGCCAGCTGGGCGGCCAGGGTCGAGCACCGGGCTGCGAAGGCAGAGAAGATGGCATCGGCCAATGGCTGCATCTGCGGCATCCCTTTGGTAAATTCGTCGCGCATTTTAGCGATTTTGGACTTTTTCATAGAGCCGACCATGCTCGGCACCTGCATCCACTCATCGAAGATGGGGGCTGTCACCTCCAGATGGAACTGCAAACCCAGAGCCGACCCCAGCCGAAAAGCCTGAACCTTGGTGGCCTGGGAGCGGGCCAGCAGCTTGGCCCCCGGCGGCAGAGTGACCTGGTCGGTATGCCAGTGCAGCACATCCGTGTTTTTGCTCCACATGGCCACATCGTCGTCCTGCCCCACCCAGCGGATGGGTCCCATGCCGTATTCGGGCTCCTGGTTCTTCATCAGGGTGCCTCCCAGGGCCCGCGCCACAATCTGATGACCCAGGCAGATTCCTAGAATGGGCTTGTTGGCAGCCATCGCCGCCTTGGCCAGCTTGGTCTCCGCCTTGAGTCCGGGGTGTTGCGCGTAGTCATCGGCCGACATGGGCCCGCCCATGATGACCAGCCCCGCCAATTCACGCGAGCGCGGCAGCTCGGGCTTCTTCTCATCCACGATATTGGTGATCTCGGTGTCCAGCCCGCACTCCTGGAGATTGTCGAGAATGCGACCCGGCTTTTCCCAATCCACATGCTGAAGCACCAGCACCCTAGGTTTCGCCATGATTCCATTCTTGCACACATGCCGTCGGACCGAGTCTGCGGGCTCGGCATTTCCCCCTGGACAGTCAGCAAGCCTTGATAGGCTCATGAGTATGGATACGAGTTCGCAACCGCATGATTCCAAGGCTTCAGTCAGTCTGGCCGCAGCTAATTTGCGTCTGTATGACACAGCTGATCACCAGATGACCCCCTTCAGACCCATTGAACCGGGCAAGGTCGGCATCTACGTGTGCGGAGCCACGGTGCAGAGCTCGCCACACATTGGCCACATCAGGACCACCCTGGCCTTCGACGTGATCCGACGCTGGCTGCTCAGACTGGGATACCAGGTGACCCTGATCCGGAACGTGACCGACATCGACGACAAGATCCTGACCAAGGCGGCGGCCAACGGCCAGCGCTGGTGGGAGCGGGCCTACATCTACGAGCGCGAATTCACCCACGCCTACGAGACCATGGGAGTCCTGCCGCCCACTTATGAACCCAGGGCCACCGGTCACATCCCCGAGATGATCGACCTGATCCAGCGCATCATCGACCGCGGCCACGCCTATGTGGTGCCCGACGAACAGGGCCGTCCATCAGGCAACGTCTACTTCGACGTGGCCTCCTGGCCTGAGTATGGTGCCCTAACCCACCAGCAGACCGGTACCCAGCCCGCCGACGAGCAGGCCGCCGCCAACGACCGGCTGGGACCCAGCATCGACACCGATGGGCAGAATACCGATGCCGAGGAGGAGCCAGGCAAGCGCGACCCCCGCGACTTCGCACTTTGGAAGGCGCCCAAACCCACCGATCCGCCCACGGCTCGCTGGCAAACACCCTTCGGCACGGGCAGGCCGGGCTGGCATCTGGAATGCTCGGCCATGAGCCACCGCTATCTGGGTGCGGATTTCGACATCCACGGAGGCGGTCTTGACCTTCGATTCCCCCATCATGAGAACGAGATGGCCCAGTCGCACGCAGCCGGCTGGGGGTTCGCCCATCGATGGATGCACACGGCCTGGGTGACCCAGAAGGGCGAGAAGATGAGCAAGTCCCTGGGCAACGGGCTGTCCGTCGACCAGGTGCTGTCGCAGCATCCTGCCTGGGTGGTGCGCTACGCCCTGGTCTCGGTGCAGTACCGGTCCATGCTGGAATGGTCCGACCAGTCCCTGCAGGAGGCCGAAGGCGCATACGAGCGCATCAGCAACTTCATGGACCGGGCCGGACGAATCCTGGGAGCGCAGCCCGAGCGTGCCCGGGTAACGGGACTGGGCGCGGACGATCTGCCAGAGGACTTTGTGCAGGCCATGAATGACGACATCAACGTCTCTGGCGGTCTCGCTGCCCTTTACGCACTGATTCGTCAAGCCAACGCGGCTATGGATGCCGATTCTGAGACCCCGGACCGGAAGTGGCTGGCCAATGCCCTGCTCCAGGTCAGAGCCATGCTGGACGTATTTGGACTTGATCCCCTCGATCCGCACTGGGCAGGAACTGCAGACAACCATGACGATCGAGCCATGAACACCCTGGATGCCTTGGTAGGCCAGCAGTTGCAGGAACGCAATCAAGCACGAAAAGATCATGACTTCGCCCGTGCCGATGCCATCCGGGACCAGCTGACGGCGGCCGGCGTGGCTGTGGCGGATACACCCGCTGGCAGCACCTGGGACCTGAGCCGCTGAACCCATGTCCGACATACGCGACGTCGCCAGAAGGGCCGGGGTCTCGGTCAGCACAGTCTCTTATGCCTTCTCCGGCAAGCGTCCCGTCTCTCCCGGAACCTACCAGCGGATCATGCAGGCCGCCGACGAACTGGACTACGCCCCGGATGCCGGCGCCAGGATGCTGCGGGCCAAGCGCAATCAGATCGTCGCTCTGAGCGCCCCGCTCCGACCCGGTCAGAACAGGGCCTCATACGCGGACTACTTCATCGAGATGGCCAGTTGCGAGCATGCCCGGGGCTATGACTCCCTATTGCTGACTGCCGAGAATGGCGTTGAAGATATCCGGCGGGTCACCCGTAGCAATCTGGCCGACGGCGTGGTGCTGATGGATCTGGTGGACGATGACATCCGCGCCGCCCAGGCCGCCTCGTATGGACGCCCCTGCGTGGCACTGGGGTTGCCTCGGCAGCACACAGCATGCGCCTGTGTGGATCTGGACTTTGACCTGATGGGTCGTATGGCGGTGGAAGCCATGGCCAGAGCGGGACGCAAACGCCTGCTCTTTCTGGAGGATCTGGAGGGCGAATACCGGCGCGGGTCCGGCTTCCGCCTCATCCTGCTACGCAGTCTCAAAACCTGGGCCTGCCGTCTGGGGATGGATCTGCAGCTTGAACCGGGCCCTACCGGCAGCGATCTTGCCTACACCCAGCAAGTGCTGGACATCATCCATCACGGCCGCATTGATGGTCTGATCGGCCAGATCCGCCCCTCCCTACTGGACACTGTGGTGGTCCGCATGCGCTCAGACGGCATGAGCATTCCCGATGACGTGGCTGTTCTGTCCTGCGCTGCAGGCAAGGTCAGCCATACTCTTGAGCTTCAGGGTATCTCTGAGATGCCACTTACCCCCCGCTCACTGTGCGCCAAGGCTGCGGATCTGCTGACACAGGCTGTGGAGGAGGGGGCTTCTCTGGCTGGACGAGTCCTACTGGAGCGCCCCAGGCTGATCGATCGCGCCTCCATCAGCAGACAGAAGCAGGAGGCCGCCTGAGCCAATCAACGGGGTCGGCGGTCCCGCTCCCCCGTCTCCAGCACGTTCTGCGGGAAGGGCTTATGGGGCTCCTGCTGGTACCAATAGGCCACGCTGGCCAGATCATCCTGACGTTCGAAGTAGCCCTGTTCGTCCACACCTATCTGCTGCAAGGTCACCTTGATATCGCTGGCGAAAATAATGGGGTCGGGGATGTGCCAACGGTAGAACCCCCTGGTCACCGGAGTATCGGCATCCCAGTACTGGGATTCGCGGTTGTCCAACTGCCTGGAGTGGAAGGGAAATCCCATGTAGGCCCCGCTGTAGGTGGCCTCGCGCATCCGGCCATCCGCGCCCTGCCCGGCAAAGCTCCAGGCACCGCCGAAGTAGTCCTCGCTTCCCGTGGAGCACCAGGTGGGATAGTCCTTGTCCCCGTCCAGGTAGACCTTGACCTCGCCTTCCCCCCACCAGCGGCTCTCCAGAGCGGTCAGAGCCAGATAGGTGCCCACGTATGAGCCCCGGCCATGCACCCCATCCAGGATCACATAGTCCTGGCCAAGTTCGGTGACCCGCTGACGGCGCCACTGGGCATGGAAGGTCATGACCTCCTCGGGCAGCTCGTCCTTCTCCACATAGTCGATCTGGTAGAAGAAGGCCTCGATGGGCTCGTTGTGCCGGTTGCGCAGAACAATCCGGGCCCCGCTGTGGAAGGGCATGGGCCAGTAGCAGTTGAAGCCCCGGCGCGGATAGACGGCCACAGGCACGGACTCCACTCGGCAGGCCTGGGCGTGACCACAGCAGAAGAAGTCGCCCAGGGGCACGCAGACTGAGGGCGTCTGTTCGCCATCCCAGTAGCATTCCAGGATCAGATTGCGCAGGACGTTGGGCCCTGTGGGTGAGGTGGCATCAGTCACAGTCATCCAGATATGGCGGATCTCGCCCGCGCCGGACAGGTCGGCCAGAACCATGTCCTTCCCGGGAGGAATGTTCTTCAGGCAAGGAGTCCCCTTCCTTGAGGGGCCCAGATTACTGGCTGTCATGGCCGCTCTGCCTTTGCCACCTCGGGGGTTCTCGGCGTTGATGCAGCGGGTGCGGTCTGTGGATGGGCGGGTCAGCGCCTCAAGACCGTTGGTGATGTTCGGCATGGTCATACCCATGGTTGTGGTTGCCTTTCATATTCGGGCCGCCCGCTCCCCTCCTCTGCCTTCTTGCAGCAGGCGGCCATTTCAGTGTACGTGTACGGCGGCGATTACTTGACAGCGCCAGCCACTATCCCCTGCGAGAGCTTCCTCTGGAAGAAGATGAAGAAGATGATGGTGGGGATGATGCTGAGCAGGGAGGCGGAGGCCAGGTCGGTGGCGGCCATGGTGTGCTGCCCTTGCATGGTGGCCAAGGCCAGCGGAATGGTCTGCGTCTTCTCGCTCATCAGGAAGGCCATGGGAATCATGTACTCGTTCCAGGTCCAGATGAAGAAGAAGACGAAGAGGACGCTGATGGTCGACCAGGACACCGGCAGTACAATCTTGCGAAGAATCTGCCAGCGCGAGGCCCCGTCGACGGTGGCCGCCTCCAGGATGGCCTGGGGGAAGGTCCCGTAGACCGAGGAGAGCAAATAGGTGCCGTAGGCGCTCTGGATGATGGTGAAGATGATGATGATGGACCACTGGGAGTTATAGAAACCCATCCACTTGAACATGACATAGAGCGGGTAGAGCAAGGCCTCTTGGGGAACCATGTTGGCCAGCATGATGAACAGGAGGATGACCGTGTTGCCCTTGACCCTGCCGATGCCCAGCGCGAAGGAGTTGAGGACCGAAAGCAGGACCCCGACCACGGCAACCACCAGGGAAATCAGCAGGGAGTTGCCCAGTTTGAGCGGGAAATTGCTCTTGTTCCAGAAGGAGATGATGCCGTCCATGCTGAAGTGGGCGGGCACGGACAGGGGGCCCGTGGCGTTGTAGTCAGCCGTGGTCTTGAAGGCGTTTAGGACCAGGATCAGCAGGGGGAAGAGCATGATCACAGCTCCCGCGATGAGCAGGATCAGACCGGCCCAGTTCCCCCAGGTGCGGATTCTACGGGCGTGCCGGGAGGACACCCGGGCGTCGGCTTGCAGTGTAGCTTGATTATTCATGATGTGCTTCCTAGCCTTCCTCAGGCGATGCTCTTTTGCACGCGCTTCTGCACAATGGTGAAGACGATGGAGAAGATGACGATGACCACGGTCAGGGATGTTGAGATTGCGGCGCCGTAGCCCACCTGCTGCACCTGGAAGAACTGGTTGTAGGAGTAGTAGGAGGGAACCATGGTGGAGGTGCCGGGCCCGCCCTTGGTCAGCAGATAGACCGGAGCGAAGGTCTTCAGAGCGCCGATGGTGGAGGTGAGGATGACCACCAGCAGCTCGGGAATGATGGAGGGCAGGGTGATGACGCGGAACTTCTGCCACCAGTTGGCCCCGTCCAGGCTGGCCGCCTCGTAGAGCTCGGGATCCACCCGCTGCAGTCCGGACATGAAGATGACGATGGGATAGCCCAGCTGGATCCAGATCAGGATGACCATGAGGATGGGCAGGGCGGTGGTGGTGGAACCCAGCCAGTTATGGGCCAAGCCACCTAAGCCGATCTTGGTCAGCAGGTCGTTGACCGCACCGTCTTCAGGCCGGAAGATCCAGCCCATGATGATGGTGGCCACTGCCACAGGCAGAACCTGGGGCAGGTAGTAGAGGGCCCGCAGGGTCGAGGATGTACGGGGGCCGAACTTCTTCTGGATCACGTCGGTCAGGGCCGAGGAGATAAGCAGGCCCAGGACCGTGGGAATGATGACGATGGCCACGATGATCCAGAGGGTGTGCCCGAAGGAGACCCAGAAGGTCGAGTCGCCCATGAGCCGTCGCCAGTTGCGCAGACCCACCCATTTGGTCGGCCCCACCCCTCTCCAGCGGGTGAAGCTCAGGTAGATGTTCCAGAAAATGGGCACGATGACGATGGCCACAATGCCTATCAGACCGGGAATCAGATAAGGGACGAACCGCGAGGGCGCACTGCCCGGGATTCGAGACTGCGCCTTTTTCCTGCTATGTGTGTCAGACATGCTTGTACTCTCCTTGGCGGATTGACGCAGCTCAGTCGTCATCCAGATCGAGCTGGGCGACGCCGTCGTCGTAGTTCTTATGCAGAGTGTCCAGAACCTGGTCGGGGCTCTTGGTACCGTTGACCAGCTCCTGGAAGGCGGCCGGCATGGCGTCGGTCAGGTTGGGCGCAGGGTAGTCGGGATAGTAGCTCATCCGGCTGGCGTCCGATGCTTTGGTGTATTCATTGACCAGGTCACGGCTCTTGGGGTTGGTGATGGCCTCCGTATCGGCCGCCACCGGCACACCGCCCTTGTTGCCGATGTAGTTCTGAACCTCCTTGGACAGGACCACGTTGATATAACGGGCTGCGGCATCCTTGCGCCGGGATTTCTGCGGGATGACCAGCAGATTACCCGCGCAGCCCTCGACCATCTTGGCCCCTGGGAAGATTGATGCCGTCCAGTCGAAGGCCTTCACCTGCTCCATGAAGCGTGTCTGGTTCCAGGTGCCGGTCTGATAGATGGGATAGGTCCCCTTGATGAAGGCCGTGGTCGTGTCTTCGGCCTTCATACCGGTGGCGTTCTTGGAGATGTATCCCTTGTCGATCCATTCACGGATGGTATTGGTGGCGAAGGTCAGCGGCTTGCTGCGCCAATTGACTGGATGCTTGTAGAGCTGCCAATCATCGACGAATCGGGCATCGGCCTTGGTCATGGCCAGCTGCCACCAGAGCCAAAGCACCCCGTATTCCTGGGCATCGGCCGCTATGGGCGTGACCCCGTGGCTCTTGAAGGCCTTGAGGGCTGCCACGAACTGGTCAAAGGTTTGCGGGATGGAGATCTTGTACTTGGCAAAGAGGTCCTTGTTGTAGTAGACGCGCTGCATCTCCGCATAGGAGGAAACCCCGTACCAGGTGTCCCCATCCATGACGCCGCGCTTGTCGTACTTGCCCACTGCTGCTGCCTGGCCGCGCACCTTCTTGTCCCAGCCGTACTTCTGCACATAGGGTTTCAGGTCGGTCAGCAGCTGCAGGGTGGACAGAACCCCGGCCGAGCCGTTGCCGCGATTGGACTCCATAACGTCCGGGGCGTCGTCCGAATTGAGGAACTGGCTGCCGTTCTGGGCAATCTGAGTGAAAGACTTGACTTCGAAATCCACCTTGATGCCGGTCTGTCGGGTAAAGATATCAGCAGCCTTCAGCCAGCCCCGGGCCTGACCGCTGCTGGGCTCCTCGTAATACCAGATTTTGATGCTAGACGGATGGGCTTCCTGGGGAGCATCGCCCCCCGATCCGCAGGCCGCCAGCGGCAGGATCGACATGGCCAAGGCCAAGGCCGCTCCGATCCCTCTTCTGATCTTCATGATGGCTCCTAACTTCCTTGCATCCTTGCATCCATCTACTACGATTCAACGTGTCGAAAGGTTTCGACTTCGGGCGGATTGCAGGGCACTGACCATCTCCGTCGATGCACCCGAGATGTCGAATCGTTTCGACTTAGTATAGAAGCCGGCCATGGGTCATGTCAACAAGGCACGCAGAAGAAGATTGCCCAAAATTAAAAATCCCTTCCCCTTGCCCGATGGTTTCGGACAAGGGGAAGGGGATTGGAAGTGCAGCGGTCAGGGGCGCCGCATACCCCCGGGGCTGGTCACCTTCGACTCGACGAGATCCGGCGGATGGTCTTGTTTCTGGCCACATAGGTGACGAAGGCCAGGGCGTAGGCGATCAGCGAAAGCCAATCCGCTGTGGCCAAGGAAAAGACCATGCAGAAGATCATCCAGTACTGCACCCCCCGAATAATCGTCGAGGGCCGCATGGCCCGCAGAGCCACGATGAAGGAGACCGCCCCAAGAATGAGCAGTAGAAAACCGTAGGATTGGGCCACCGTGGCCGCGCCGTTGACTGTGGCCATGTCGTCGGCCAGACGTCCGGCACGGCCGAGGATGGCATAGCCCTCGTCCTTGAACCAGGGCGAGTAGATGAACATGGTGACCGAGGCCATGATCACGTTGATGGCTGCCGCCACCAGGAGGATGATCTTCTCCGTCCTTCTGCTCGCTACGTCCTTGCCCACCAGATGATTGCTACGGTTTTCCTTTGCCATTGTTGCCGCCTTCCCTGATTCAGCCCTTGAGGCCCGAGGTGATGTTCAGCGACTGCAGGAAGTAGCGCTGGGCGAACACGAAGAGCAGCAGGGTGGGAATGATGGCCAGGCAGGTGGCCGCGCAAAGCGTGCCCATCTGGTTGTATTGCATCATCTGATTGCCCAGCAGCTGCAGGCCGGCCGTGACCGGGGTCTTCTTGATGTCGTTGAAGACCAGGGTGGGCCAGAGGAAGTCGTTCCATGCTCCAGTGAAGGCGAACAGGAAGATCACGATCAGGATTGGTCGGATGGAAGGCAGCATGATGCTGCGGAAGATGCGGAAGTCGCCGGCGCCGTCAATCTCGGCAGCCTCGTCGATCTCCTTGGGGATCCCCTTCATGAAGTTGCGCACCAGGAAGATATTCGCCACGTTCCCCAAGCCGGGGATGATGCAGGACCAGTATGAGTTGATCCAGCCGAAAGTGGCCACGATGCGGTATGAGGGAATCATGTTGACCACACCCGGGAACATCGAGATGAGCAGGAGGACGAAGAAGAGCGTGTCCCTGCCCTTGAAGTTGATTCGGGAGTAGCCGTACCCCGCCAGGGCCACCACGCAGACCGCCAGGATGCCATGGGACAGCGAGATGACCAGCGAGTTGCCCAGCCAGTTGAAGACAGGGTAGGAGGCCGAGGCCTGCAGCAGGGTCAGATAGTTGACGGTGACCCAGTGCGCAGGCAGGAAGTTGTAGGCGTTCTTCAGGAACTCCTGGGGTGACTTGAACGATGTCGTGATGGTATAGACCACAGGAATGATCCAGACCACAGCCAGGACGATCAGCACCGCATAGATGGCCACCAGCGAAGGCTTGAGCACCTTGTGGTGGTTTTCGGGCACGTTCTCGCCGCCGGGAACCGTTGCGCTGGGGCCAGGAGCCTTGAGCCCCTTGCCCAGGGATGCCATATCAAGGGTTGCCGAACTCATGTCAGTCCTCCTTGTTCATGAAGAATATCTGGACCAGGGAGATCAGCATGAGGATGATCCCCAGCAGCAGGGCCATTGCCGAGGCCATGCCAGCAGCCGAAGGCCCCTGCGGGAAGGCCAGGTTCCTGATGTCCATCAGCAGCACCTGCGAAGTGTAGGCAGGACCGCCGCCGGTCAGCATTTGTGGCTGGCCCCAGACGTTGAAGGCGCCACCGGTGGTCATGATGGTCGTATAGAAGAGTGGCAGCTTGATGGCCGGCAGCGTGATGCTGAAGAACTGCCGGATGGGTCCGGCCCCGTCCACCGAGGCCGCCTCGTACAGATCCTGGCTTACCCCGGACAGGGCCGACCGGTAGATGATCAGGTTGCCGCCGATACCTCCCCAGAGGCTGAGGACGAAGATGGCGATCCAGGCCCAGGGCTGCTTGCCCAGCCAATTGATGTCCCACCGGAAAGTGGTGTTGAGCAGGCCGAACTGGGAGTTGAAGACCAGCCGCCAGACCAGGGCTCCTGCGGCCACGGAGATCAGACCGGGCACATAGAAGATGGCCTGGAAGAGCCCCACTCCCTTCAGGTGCTTGGTCTGCAGGGCGCAGGCCAACAGCAGGGGGACGATGATGGTCAGGGGCACGCTGATCAGCACGAAGATGATCGTGTGCCACATGTCCCTCCAGAAGATGGAGTAGAAGTAGGTGGACTTGTCAAAGATCAGCTTGAAGTTGTCCAGCCCGACCCAGGTGGGGGAACCGACCAGGTTCCACCTGGTGAAGGCCAGGTAGATGCCGAAGAAGATCGGGATGACGCCGAAGATGGCGAAAACCACCATGTGCGGGGCGATGTAGGGGAAGGCATGCCAGAAGGACTTCTGTCCCAGCGGACGGCGCTTGCCCCGTCCATCCATGACTGCGGTTGTACCGTGCGCGCTCATGATTGCTCCTGAATCTGGATCTGGCCCTGGGTCATCAGATCAAGCGTCTTCAGACCTTCCTCCAGGGAGATGTTCCGATAGACGATGTCCATGAAGGATCCCCACCCGGCTGTGGCATAGCCGCCATAGATGTAGTTGGATGTCTTGATCCATTGCCGTTCACGCTTGTCATTGGTGAAGGAGGCCTGGATGAGCTTCTGGTATTCCGGGTTGTTCAGGTCACGGTAGGCCGGAGAGATGGACCCTACGTCCGACCACATCATCCAATTCCTGTAGACGAAGTCCACAAAGTCGGCGGCCGCTTTGACCTTGGCCTCGGGCCGGTTCTTGTCCTTGAGCTGGAGCCAGTTCTGCTGGTACAGGAAGTTGGAAGGATGCTCGGTACCGTACTGGAGGGTGTTGATCTCGCCAACCTTGTCCTTGCCCAGGGTGGAGGACATGTTGCCCTGCGCCCAGGTGCCCAGCATGCCGAAGACCGCATGCCCAGAGGCGAAGACCTGCTCACCGTCGCTGTCGATGGGCGAGAGCATGCCCTGGTCGTTGAGGTCGCGCAGTGCCTTGAGCGGCTTGCGCCAGCCCGGACCGGTCATGTCCTTGACGCCATCCTCGATGTTGGTGCCGGTGCTGTATAACAGGGACATCATGGCCCAGGGCAGGTTGCCCAGGCAGAGTCCGTAGACGTCCTTGGGCAGCTTGCCCTTCATGGAGGCGATCTCATCGGTGGTGACCAGCCGGTCGTCCAGGATATAGTCCAGGCCGTACTTGTGGATCAGATCCTTGTTGTAATAGATGGCCATCTGGAACATGTACAGGGGGATGCCATAGGACTTGCCCTTGACGACGGTGTTCTGCCAGGCCTGCGGCAGGAAGTTCGACTCCTTGAGCTCCGGGTGGTACTTGGTCCACACCGACGAGGGGTTGAGCAGCCCCTGGCTCTGCAGAACCGAAGTGGAGAACGAATCGTTGATGACCAGATCGGGGATGTTCTTCCCGGTCTGCATGACGCTGTAGATCTTGGTGGTCAGATCTCCGCCGTTCATGGGCTGGAAGACCACCTTATACTCGGGGCTCTGTGCATTGAAGGCCTTGATGATTTTCTGCATGGCCGGACCGTCATCGCCGGTCAAACCATTCCAGAAGTAGATCTGCTTGGCGGATTGATCGCCGCCGCCACAGCCTGCGGTCGAGACCACCATGCCGCATATGGCCGCCAGGCTCAGCAACAGCCTGAGCCAACGTCGCGCAAATAAGGGCATGTGGGTTCCACCTCCCCCGTGTCTTTCTTCCTTGAAGACACTCACTATCCCTCTTGCTCCTCTCGATGGGACCGGCGCACCCGTATGCCGGCAACCCTGCATCGTTTTTCAGAACCCGTCGGCCCCCGGGCATCAAACATCGACACCCTGCGAGCCGGACCGACAGGTTCATGTTGATTTGCAACGTTGCAAATTCAGGGTAACACGCCTTCTGCTATTGAACAAAATCGTCGTTCCATATCAGAACCAGCCAGGCAGGTCTTGGGCACAGGCATTGCTGAAACCAGAGCCAATCTCCCGGCTGACAGGTAGACTTGGGACATTATGGCAGCATTTTCATCTTTGACCGATCGGCTCTCCCAGGCCTTCACCCATCTGCGCTCCAAGGGGAAGCTGACCGAGGCCGACATCGACGGCACAATCCGCGAGATCCGCCGCGCCCTTCTGGATGCCGATGTCTCCCTGGATGTGGTGCGCTCCTTTACCGGGCGCATCCGGGAACGCGCCTTGGGCGAGGAAGTCTCCAAGGCTCTGAACCCGGCCCAGCAGGTGGTCTCCATCGTCTACGACGAACTGACCAGTATCCTGGGCGCGGGAGTGGATCGACCGCTCAATTTCGCCAAGAATCCACCCACAGTCATCATGCTGGCCGGCCTGCAGGGTGCAGGCAAGACCACACTGGCCGGCAAGCTGGGCTACTGGCTCAAGGACGCCGGCCACACCCCCCTGCTTGTGGCGGCCGACCTGCAGCGGCCTAATGCGGTCACCCAGCTCCAGGTGGTCGGCGAGCGCGCCGAAGTGCCGGTATACGCACCCGAGCCAGGCGTGCAGACCGAAGGATCCGAGCTGGCGGCCCTGGGGCAGGTCACAGGCGATCCCGTCAAGGTCGCGGCCGACTCGATCAGGGTGGCCAAGGACAAGCTCTACGACGTGGTCATTATTGATACGGCCGGTCGATTGGGCGTGGATCAGGAGCTGATGGAGCAGGCCCGTAATATCCGCGATGCCGTCCACCCCGATGAGATCCTCTTCGTCATCGATGCCATGATCGGCCAGGACGCGGTCGCCACAGCCAAGGCCTTCGACCAGGGCGTGGACTTCACCGGTGTGGTGCTGTCCAAGCTGGATGGCGATGCCCGCGGCGGTGCGGCTCTGTCGGTGGCCTCGGTGACCGGCAAGCCCATCCTCTTCGACTCCAACGGCGAGGGTCTCAAGGACTTCGAGGTCTTCCACCCTGACCGGATGGCCTCCCGCATTCTGGACATGGGCGACATCCTGACCCTGATCGAGCAGGCCCAACGCCAGTTCGACGAGGAGGAGGCCCGCAAGGCCGCCGGGAAGATGTCCGAGGGCAGCTTCGGCCTGGATGACTTTTTGGAGCAGCTCCAGCAGGTCCGCAAGCTGGGTTCCTTCAAGAGCATCCTGGGGATGATCCCGGGCATGGCCCAGCACCGCAAAGAGCTGGAGCAGTTCGACGAAAAAGAGGTGGACCGGACCCAGGCCATCATCCAATCGATGACCCCCCAGGAACGACGCGACCCTAGCATCATCGACGGCTCACGACGGGCCCGGATCGCCTATGGCGCCGGCACTACGGTCTCAGCTGTCAACGGCCTGCTGCAGCGGTTCGAGCAGGCTGCCAAGATGATGAAGCGTATGACCAATGGCAGCCGCTCGATCCCCGGCATGGGCGGCATGGGCGCTGGCAGCGGCAAGAAGGGCAAAAAAGGCAAGAAAGGCCGCAAGGGTTCCCGCTCAGGCAATCCCATGAAGCGGGAGGCCGAAGAGAAGGCTTTACGCGAGCGCCTCTCCGGCAAGGGCAAATCCTCCGGCGGCTCCGCCTTCGCCAAGCACCCTGAGGCCCCGCAGATGCCCGAGGGTCTGCCGGACCTGCCCCCCAACCTGGGCGGTGGATTGGGCGGTCTCTTCGGCGGCCGCTAAACCCCTCCCTCCTGCAGGAGACAATGGCACGTGAACACCCTTCTCTGGATTCTCCTGGGGCTCATCGCCTTATGGATTGCCCTACGCTTCCTGCCCGCCGGGGCTGACTGGCACCGCCCCTTGGTAGAGCTGATCGCCCTGATCGACCTGCTGACCGCTCCTCTGTTGGCCATACTGATATGGACGGTCGTCGCGGGCGCCTGGCCCCAATGCCTGCTGGCGCTGATTGAACTTACTCTGGTCAGCTGCCAGCGCCTGCGCTACCGACTACCTCCAGCAGACCGGGCCGGTCAATCATCTTCTGGCCATGGGCTGAGCGTCATGACTCTGAACTGCCGCTTCGGCAGGGCCGATCCTGAGGAAATCGTACGTTGCGTGCGCGCCTACGGAGTAGAGGTTCTGGCCCTGCAAGAGGTAAAGGGGAAGCTGCTGGAATCACTTCAGGCTGCAGGCCTGAATCAGCTCCTGCCCTATCTGACACAGGGGACTTCGAACCCCGACGACAACGGCGGCTACAACGTTATCTTCTCGGCCCATCAACCCGTCAAAGCCTCCCCGTCGGCCCTGGACCTTCCGGCGGCTGCAGTACCCCTGGTCGAGCTCAAGACCAGCTCTGGACCGATCCGAGTGGCCAGCGTCCATCCCAAATCACCCCAACGAGGCGCCAGACAGTGGGGCATGGGCATCGCCGCCCTGGCCAGGCTGACCCATCCGCACGCGCCCACCATCGTTATGGGCGATTGCAACGCCACCCTGCAGCATCCGACCTTCCGGGCTATGCTGGCCAAATCGGGGCTGCATGACGCTTCTTTGCACTTGAAAGCCGGCAGCCACTTGACTTTCCCCTCGGCAAGCGCGATACCCTCGTTGATCGAAATCGACCATATCCTGACGGACGGCAACCTGGTCCCACAATCCATGCGTGCCCTCCGAATTCCAGGCAGCGACCATCGAGCTCTAGTGGCCCGTCTGACTCTGCCGCGTCAGCTCTGAACACCATACAGGCTCACCACCCGCCATATCCCAAGGGTGAGGTATACTTTTGCTGTTATTCATGTCCGGAGGAGCCCTCTCATTCCGACGGCCGTGAGGAACACGCCAGGAGCG
>NZ_JBVPQK010000028.1:0-17866 GCF_058197115.1 Bifidobacterium sp. POST2/T3 (B1) | reverse complement strand
TCGTAGGTCTTGTTCATATCAGCCAAGGTCTGCTTGTCTGTGATGGTGTCCAGCAACTCGGTTCGAATGGCTGCCGGATAAATGGTAGAGGTGCGGATATGGGTCCCTTCCTGGGCAGACTCCATCCTGAGCACCTCCATCAGATCACGCAGGCCCCACTTGGTTGCCCCGTAGACAGCTCCGCCAGTATAGGCTTTGAGCCCAGCAACCGAAGAGGTGGTGATGAACTGCCCGTGACGCTGCCCGATGAATTCCGGCAAAGCCGCAGCAATGCCATACAATGCGCCCTTCAGGTTGACATCAATGGTACGGTCCCACTCGTCCACATGCAGGGCCGACAGGGGTGAGTTGGGCATGAGCCCGGCGTTGAGGAATACCACGTCCACTCCACCGAACTGCTTCTTAGCGAAAGCCACAAAGTCCTCATTGGCCTGACGATCGGTCACATCCAGAGCCATGGAGGCCGCCTGGCCACCAGCCTGAACGATGTCATCGACGATTGCATCCAGACGATCCTTGCGGCGAGCGCCCAGCACCACCTTGGCCCCTCGCTGTGCCAACAGCCTCGCTGTGGCCTCTCCGATGCCCGACGAAGCTCCGGTGATCAGCACTGTCTTATCCGCAACAGTCATAACAGCCCCACCTTTCATTAATCTGTAGTCGGCCTGATGGTACAACCTCGAGTCGCTGGAGGTGCAAGTCATTGCTACAACCAAGTCCATATCGACAACCATGACTAAGTGCGCGTGGTACAAAGCTGAATCTTCTGAGAAGAACAGATCAGTTAGGACCGCACCAGCATCGGTATATGGAGAATCGACGCAGTTATTTACGAAGAAAGGCGGATGCCAGCCAAAAGCGGGCTCGATCGCCCTATTGCAAGAGGTAAAAACGGCAGTGCCGCAAAACTACTTAATCTGCATCGTCTTAATCTACATTGTAACGATAGGTTAGGGTCAAATATTGAACTACAATGAGTTCTTAAATTTCCCATAGTGGACATTCAGAGCAGACAAACCGCAAATCAATGGGAGCATACAAACCAAGCAGCAGTTGGCTAGCCACGATCCCATAAGAGGAAGGTCGCAGTCATGTCGACCACACCGACACAGCCGTCATCACGAAAACAGGCTGTTTATCCGTACCTGATCGTGCTGTCGGGCATTGTCTTCACGGCCATCCCCGTATCGCTGGTATGCAGTTGCGCCGGTATCTTCTTCACTCCTGTCAGCAACTACTTCCATGTTCCCAAGGCTGCATTCACCGCGTATTTCAGCATATTCAGCATCACCATGGTCATCTTCCTGCCGGTGGCCGGATGGCTGATGCACCGCTACGATCTGCGCATCGTCCTGACGGCATGCACCATCCTTGCCGGACTCGGTTGCCTTGGCATGTCCCGATCATCCGCCATGTGGCAGTTCTATCTATGCGGAGTGGTTCTGGGAATCGGCATGCCACCCATCCTCTATTTGTCAGTCCCCACGCTCATCAACGCCTGGTTCCGCAAACGAGTCGGGTTCTTCATCGGCCTATGCATGGCCTTCACCGGCATAGGCGGCGTGATCTTCAACCAGATAGGCACCATGATCATCAGATCCGCCCCTGATGGATGGCGGCGGGGATACCTGGTCTTTGCCATTCTCATTCTGGTGGTCACTCTGCCTTTCACCATTTTCGTCATTCGCGGCACGCCCGAGCAAATGGGTCTGCATCCCTACGGCGCCGCCGACCAGGAGCCTGCTGCAGCTGAGGCTACCTCCAACAGCACAGACACCGGGAGTAAAGACAAAAAGAGCCCAGAGCCTATCGCGTCGACTGTGGGCATGACTGCTTCCCAGGCCTTGCGTTCCCCTGCCTTCTGGGCGCTGGCGCTCTTCTGCGGCCTGATCACCATGAATCAGACCATCTACCAGTTCCTGCCCTCCTATGCGGCATCCCTGCCATCCATGGCGGCCTACACAGGCCTGATCGCCTCCTCCTGCATGGCCGGCCAGGCTATCGGCAAGGTCATCCTGGGCATGGTCAACGACGGCAGCATCGTGGGCGGGCTCTGCCTGGGCATCGGCGGTGGCATTCTCGGCGTCTGCCTCATGGTCGCCTTCCCCGGATTGCCCGCGCTCCTCCTGCTGGGAGCCTTCGCCTTCGGTCTGGTCTACGCATGCACTACGGTGCAGACACCCATTCTGGTTACAGCAGTCTTTGGCTCGCATGACTACACCAACATCTACGCCCGCATTCAGATGGTGGGCTCCCTGGCTTCGGCCTTCGCCGCTCTTTTCTGGGGCGCCATAGCTGACCAGCCCCACGGCTACATCATCATGTTCGGTCTGAGCATCCTGATCATGGTTGCAGCCTTGTTCCTGGGCATTATCCCACTGAAGGGGACGCGCAAGTCAGCTAATCAAACCAACTGACCGAACCTTGCAACCAGCAGCCTGCGCAACATTCCACCTTGCATCATGGGCTGACAGGATACGGCAGACCGCAGCTGTTACTACCTGGGCCCCGTCACCGCTATAGGGCCCATCGTATGCCGGGAAGAAAGCAGGGCCGGACGGCAATGACCGGATGCCCATCACCATCACCGACCTCGGTCTTGACCGACCTATGGATCACGAGCTCTACCGCCATCTGCTCGACATCCGAACATGCCCAGTCAGCAGAACAGGCGCACTGTTTCAGCGGGGAATCGACTGTAACCCCTGCAGAACTTTTGGCCCCTCATGGACAACTTCGGAGAAATAACGAAACCAGGATAATCGGTACGTCGGTCACCACCGTGGGCATGCCATCCCATAGGATGGAATATGACAGCACATCTCTATAAAGGAGTGGATATGACTGATCGACTACAAGGTAAGGTAGCCATCATCACCGGAGGAACCGGTGGCATGGGCGTGGGCATCGCAGAGTGCTTTGTTCGCGAGGGAGCCAAGGTGGCCCTTACCGACATCAAGGAAAGCGATGCTTCCCGCAGCTTCATGCAGGAGCACCCCGGGCAGGTCGTCTTCCACACCCTGGACGTGACGGATGAGGACCAGTGGGTCTCCACCATCGACACTGTTGAAAAGGAATTGGGTCAGCTGACCACCGTGGTCAACAATGCCGGCATAGGCGGCAGCGGGGCCACTATGGACCAGGAGAGCTACGAGGACTGGAAAAAGGTCATCGCCATCAATCTGAACGGGACTTTCCTTGGCACCAAGCATGGCATGCGGGTCATGAAGGGCCGCGGCGGATCCGTTATCAACATCTCCTCCATCGAGGGCTTCGTAGGCCTGAGCGGAGCCGGAGCCTACAATGCCAGCAAGGGCGGCACCAGGCTGCTGACCAAGTCCGCGGCCCTGGATTCCGCCAACAACAACTATGGTGTTCGCATCAACTCGGTCCATCCCGGATTCATCAAGACCCCTCTGATCAGCCAAAGCCTTGAGGACAGGATGAGCAAGCTGACCCCCCTGGGTCACATCGGCGAGCCCCAGGACATTGGCGAGATCTGCGTCTATCTGGCCAGCGACGAATCCAAGTTCGCACTGGGTGCCGAATTCGTTGTGGACGGTGGATTCATCGCCCAGTAAGCAATTCCAGTAAAGAATTACCGAAACCCCTTCTTCCGCCAGTCTGCTTTACAGTAATGCAAGCGGCTAGGCTGAAGGAGGGGGCATCATGCGACTGTGGCATCAGGATTTGATTCGACTGCTTCCCAGACAGCAGCTGTTGGGTCAGCATCGGGAGATCACCGCGCTGCGGGGCCTGGGCTGGGGTAGACGGCACGCCACTGTTGACTATGTCTTCCACTACTCCCCATACAAGCTCTTCCAATTTCATCTGCTGGTCATGTCAACGATGCGCGAGCGCGGCTACCATCCTGATCCTGCCTGGTATGATCCGCTTTACCGCGGCAGACATTGCCCGCCCTACAAGGATCTATCTGTAGTGCCGTTAACGGACCCCATCTATCCCGAGCACAATGCAGCCTATCTGCAGGAGTGCTTGGAAAACCTGGCGGGGAAGGGCATCCATCTGCCCTAAGGCCGATTACCAGAGCCGGTGCCGGCCGACTGCTGCAGCCATGAAATTCACTGACGTGTACGGCAATATTGGGGAAGGGCTGTTTGAATCCGAGCATCTACCCAAAGAGCGCTCTTCGCCAATGCAAGCGCATCATTCCCGAGTAAGCCTGGACACCGTAGGCACCAGGAGAGTGACCGCCGCCAGCAAGAGTGCCAAGGGGATCAACGCCGGCCTGACGCCTGTATGGTCGGCCAAAAATCCGATAGCCGGAGGAATGATCCAAGAGACCCCGTAGTAAGCAGTGGAGATGACCGAAGCTCGCTGAGCCGCCATGGCTGGATCCTTGGTTGCCAGAGTAGTGACGATGGGTACGCCCAGAGCTGCTCCGACACCCCAAATTCCAGTACCCACGAGGCTGAGCACGAAAGAGGGGGAAAGAGCATAGACCAGGATACCCAGAGCCGAAACCAGCAGGGTAAGGACCAGCGAGCGCATATTCCCCAGCCACTCAATCAGATGCGTACCCAGCAGCCTTGAGACGATCATGGCTGCAGCGAAAATCGTGGGAGCGAGACCGGCTTGAGACTCGGGGACACCGAAGGAATCGACCAGACCGATCCCGCTCCAGTCGTTGACAGCACCCTCGCTGGCCTCCAGAGCCACGTTGATCAGGGCCAGGATGAGCACCAAGGCATCACCCCAAGCCGCTAACTGCCTGCTGAAGGCGGATGATCGTCCTGAATCAGCATGACGATCCGAACGTTTGCCGTCAGCACTGCCCTTGTAGTCCCCTAGAGGCTGAGCCGGGCAGAGCAGAACACAGGCGGCCACCAGGACCAGGCTGGTAAGTGCATTGACCGCCAAATGCGCGCCTATGGGCACGTCCAGATGAGACAGAAGCGAGCCCAGCCCCAGCGCAAGAAACATGCCCAGACTATATGAGGCATGGAAGCGCGGCATTATAGACCGGGAGGAGAATCGCTCCACTGCACCGGCCTCAACGGTGTTGACCGTTCCCCAGAGGCTGATCCCCGCCGAATTGAAGAGCAGCCCTAAGATCACCCCCGGTACTGATCGCAAAGTGACGGCCAGAGCCGCGATCACCATGCCCAGGCACCAGGTCGAGGCTGCCAGCAGCATGGCCCGGCGCACGCCCAGCTGATCAGTCAACACTCCCGAGACCAGCATGCCGACCAGAGCGCCGCATCCGCCCAGGATGGTCATCAGAGCCAAGCCCGAAGGTTGCAGACCGAGACTGGCCTTGACCGTGGGCAGTCGAGAAATCCAGGCCGATGTACCAATACCCATGATGATGAAGAACCCGTAAACGGCCAAGCGCTCGCGCATTCCGTGACCTGGAGGACAGGCCGCTGAGGGTTCACTATGATTCCGTTCAATCATGTGACCCTCCTCCTTATTCTGTCCATGGTCGACCCTTTTCTCCGGAGGCTCACATTAGTAGGGAATCTTAACCAATAGCTCTGTATACTGGCTTATCAACGGACCTAAGAACATCGTACATAGTCGACCGGATGACCTGGACGGGGACGCCCCCCAGATGGCTGTCGGTACACAAAAGGAGAAATGTGGCAAAGGGTAATTTGAGCGGTAGATTCCTCGCCGGCCTGATGGCCATGGCCATGCTAGTGCCCACTATGGCTATAGCAGATGGCGGGCAGACAGCGGATACCCAGAATACCTCCACATCGACATCGGCTAGAACGCACGAACAGCATGTCAGAAATAACAAAAAGACTTCAGACAAGAGCAGTCGAGTCCAGTCTACGACAGCCATTCAAACTCCGGCACCACAGTCAGACACAACCAAATCCGACACAGCCCGATCCACTTCTTCTAACCAGGTTGCACCCATACAACCAGGCAACACAACGAGCGGCAGATTGACCTTCAACAATATGTTGGATACCGACAATGCCAGAGTCACCTCAATAAAACAGACCTCCCGCAGTACCGGCACCGCCCCTTTTGACAAAGACAACGACCCCGGCGATGACCGCGATGCGGACAATGGCATCGTGCGCTCTTTCGATACGGTGATATATGACTTTACCTTCTCTGTGAACTCACTGGACGACACGACCTACCGACAGGCTCGGATAGGCTTTCAATTCACGCTGAACCAACCTAAGGACCTGATCGCTTTTGATCAGGACTCCATGCCATGGATAGACAATACGCCCGGCTATGAGCCCAAGCTGGAACAAAAAAGCATCAACGGTCAAACCACTCAGGTGCTTACCGTTTACAGACTGCTCACCGCGACATCGAACTCGGCTATCGTCATTCCAAGCACATCGAGCGTCTCCTTGGTCCTCCAGGTTCGAAACATGGCCAATGGCAGCAGTTTCGCCCCCAAGGTCCAGGCGTGGTGTGCCCCCGATCCCACGACCAGGACCGAACCGGCTTCAGCTGCATCAGATTCGGTGACCGTGTCAGCCAAGCCCAACCTCAACCTGAGAATCACTGGCGGAACCAATGAGGGCTCCGGCAATCAAACCTTTGACTTCGACACCACAGAGGCCCATAACTACATCAATCATGAGTTGGGCAAAAGCAAGGGGATCATCAGCAAATTCAACTGGGCAGTCGACATGCGCTGGCCTGATCGATCCAAGGGCCTCAAGGGCCTGGAAGTGCCCACCGGCCCCATAACCTTTTCCATCTCTTTGAGCAACCTCTGGCAGACCAGCGGCGGAAAGGTATTTCCCAAGATCAAGGACCTTCAGCCTTACTTCTGGGACATCGGCACCATTGACGGCGACTTCAACAACAGTGGACGCAACACCATCAACCAGGGCTGGAGCCCCTCTTTCAACAACTATGACTACGCCCGCTCTACGGGAGGTCAGGCCGGGAAAGACCGCGTCCAAGGCAATGGTAAATACACTGTAGCAGAACACCGCAGCGATCAGGGTCTCGTGCTGGATTTCACCGTAGAAGACTACCGGACGAATGATCCCTTCCCCAAATTTGGACATACCTATGCCACAGATAGATGCACGACAATCTTAGCCTCAACCGATTGCTCACAGGTGGAAGTGGCCGAGATCTCCACTGGCTACCTCTACGTTTTCAACCCTTCTACCGTCCAAGGCAAGGATGTGGCCAATTACTATGGCCAGTCCGGCCTCAGTCTGCAGAGCCAAGTCAATGACGGTCGGCTAGGGGCGACTTCTATCTCTGGTCAGCAGTTGCCTGCGGTTTCTGACACCAAGGATGTGTCAAACCAGGCCGACCAATCCGATGATGAGTGGCACAATGTCATCTTCGCACAGGGCTCCGAAACCTGGCAGCCAGGCATCAGCAACATCATTCAATACAGTTGCATGTCTTTGCCCAACTACTTTGACGACGGCGTAGATTGCGGTTGGTGGAACGCTCCCGACAACAAGCAAGGGACCGACTCAGCACTAGCAGGAACCCAGGTGCGGATTATGGCTGGATTCAACGCCAAAACCAGCAAGGCCGATCTGCCCCTGCTGGCAATGTCTTTGGTCAAAATCGATCCAAACGTGCTCGAACTGCCGAGTCCCAACCAAGAACCCCCTAAACCGGACCAGTCGGGCCAATGTAGCACTATTGCAGACCCTGTCCCGGAAGACCATGACCACTACCACAATGAACTGGGACTGCCTTGGAAGGGCAACGGTGACTGGCAGAATGGCCAAGACAACGCCTTCGGCAATCCTTGTCAGAATCTGACTATGGTCTTGTACGCTACCAAACGTGGCGGCGGAACCTGGAACAACGACCAGGAGCAAGCCAACGCCGACGTGAAAGATCTGAACTTCTACAAAACCCCAGATGAAGCGAGAAAGCACGGCCCCATTGTGGGCATACTGCTGGGCGCCCGCACCGCTGCCTCCAGCAGCTTCATCTACGACGAGAACAACAGCAACAAGAACCCTCGGTACGGCTTCGGCGGATTTGTGATCAACGTGCGCGCCGATGCCAAAGAAGGCTCGGTGGCCCAGCTGACATCAGTTTCACGTGCTTTCACACGTAGCCAACTGGCAGACCTAGCCGGTTTAGACCCCGTAAACTCCAGCGACCAGGACTGGGAAGATTGGGCAGAGAAGCAGAATCCATACGAGCTGTCCCAAAATCGCAGTCCCGTGTTCGCAACATCCACTGGAGGCTATACAAAGGCTCGCTATGATAAAACCAAAGGTTATCTAGGCGGTGACACCGGTGGCAACGAACACGGTGACAGCCTCTATGTAGCCGGCGAAGCCAGCACCATCTCCAATACTGTGGCACAGATGGGCACGAATTCCGACCCCAAAGGATCCTTCGACATAGACCGTGATCAGCGATATGTCGACTGGCGGCTGACCATCAACACTGGCACTTCGGCCTCCCAGGCCGACAAGCCTGCTAAAACCGATCTTTACGTCACTGATGTGCTGCCTGCCAAACTTCACTACATCCCCGGCAGCGCCAGACTGGGAGGCACCTATACCGAGGGCACACCTGAAATGGGACATATTGAGGGCGGAACAGTCTGCGAACCATCGGTGAGCACCACTGAAACCCCCGGTGAGACCAAGCTAAGCTGGACACTGCCCGACATACCTGTAGATGGTAGCAACCACGTCATCTACTTCTCAGCCTCCATCGGAGACCAGACCGACCCAAGCAAAGACGTCGCCAGCCCCTACGAGAATCTGAAGACCCATGCCGAAGTTCAATCAAAGCATAACATGTCCAAACCCAGCTCGTTCATGGGCACTGTCAGCACATCGACCATTCGCGCCGTGCGTAATAACGCAACCAGCCTGTCCACCTTGCCCCAGCAAGCCATCAGCGAGACTGGTGACCCTATCGGTTTCACCAACATGCTGAGCAATACTGCCGATAGTGGCAAGAAGTATCACTATGCCGTCGACATCATGCCCTACTCTCATGCGAGCGGCAATCCTGGCAAACCTGACTTCCAAGGTAGTCCAACTCTCGCCGATATGAGTGTGAAGCTCACAGGGGTCGATCTGAAAAATGTCCACATATACTACACGACAGAATCTAAATGGCAGGTAAATGACACCACTTCCATAACACCTAGTGAATTCCAAGACTGGCCCGAGGCTGAATTGGACCCAGCTACAGGCAAAGTGAGCATGTCCCCAGATGTGACCGCCTGGGCTTTCATGGTCGATGGACAACCTGGACAGTTCCGTTGCGACATCACCTTCCATATAAACCCAGGAAACAGCTCCACTGGCAATCTTTATCGGAACCGCTGGGGCAATGCACAGAACCAAATGTCCACCCAGGCCGTAGTGGCTCAGCGTTCCGTCAGCGGCATAGCCTGGTACGACCTCAATGGCGATGGGATCCGCGGCGCCGACGACCCCTTGCTAAACGGCGTCAAGGTGACCCTGCTTGACAACCAGAATAATCCTGTCAGATCGGTTGTAGCCCCCCATGATGAGCTGACCACTAAAACCAATGCCCAGGGCAGATACAACCTGACCAATATACCTGCCGGGCAATTCCATCTCAGGTTTGATCCGGCTGAGGGCACTGACTGGAGCCATCTAAACACCACCACTCCGCAAGCTGCCGGAGCCACGGAGAGCGAGAACTCCTCTGCCCACGATCTTACGGAGGACGGGATCTTGAAAGCAGCCGTCATCGAGCTGGACGATTTCAAGCAGGCTGCGGAGATGGACACAGCCAGCCAATCCCAGGACTTCAACAACTGCGGCCTGAAGGGTCTGATGCGCACCGATGAAGTGAAAGCTGACGTCGAAGTACAGCTTCAAGGCCGAGACTGGCTCAACAGTGACTCCTTCACCCTAAATGTCGAGCCCGTGAATGGAGCGCCGGCTACGGCCCTGCCCGAACATATCAATATAACAGCCGATCATAAAGAACTCCAAGTCCCTGTCAAGATGGAAGCCTTCCCCAGTGACGGCACCTACCAATACCGTGTGAGCCAGGCAATCGGCAACCTACCTGGTCTGACCTATGACAAAGGCAACGCGAAACTGACCATCACGCTGAAAACCAATGCAGGTCAGTTGTACCGAACCGCTACTGCAACGTGGGCTGACGACAAGGGCCAGGCGATAAGCAAGGCCGTCTTCATCAACACCTACAAGACCCATTCGGCCACAGTGAAGATCACCGCCTTCAAGCGCCTGGACGGTCGGAGCCTGAAGGGTGGGGAATTCACCTTCCGCCTGTCCAAGGACGGCGAGCCGCTGACCGAAGCATCCAACAAGGCCGACGGGACCGTCGAATTCCCCGACCAGACCCTGGACCAGCCCGGCGACTACACCTACTACGTGAACGAGGTCCAGGGCAGCCTCCCCGGCATCACCTACGACCAGTCCACCCCCAAGATCACCGTCCACGCCACCGACGACCACCAAGGCCAGCTCCAGGTCACTATCACCGGCAACAACCCCACCTTCACCAACACCTACAAGGCCCAGACTGATAACCCAGGCAACGCCGACAACCCCGACCACTCTGGCAACTCTGGCGAGCCTGACAAACCCGACAAGCCTGGCAACCCTGACAAGCCCGACAGACCCGACAACTCTGGCGATCCTGGCAACCCTGGCGAGCCCGACAAGCCTGGCAACCCTGACAAGCCCGACAGACCCGACAACTCTGGCGATCCTGGCAACCCTGGCGAGCCCAACAAGCCCGGCAACCCTGGCGAGCCCAACAAGCCCGACAAGCCCGACAACTCAGGCGGAAATGACAAGCCGAATCCGCCGGTAGAACCAAACAAGTCGAGCGAATCCGATCATGCATCCAGCGAACTGGGCCAAACCAGCAATAGCCAAAAACCATTGCCAGGAAGCCAATCTTCTGATGACCAAGCGAAGTCCTCGACGGATTCCTCATCCCTAGCCGACTCCGGCTCAGACATTGTCATGCCTGCAGCACTGACTATCGGCACTGCCGTCCTCGGCCTGGCACTGATGTGCTTGCTTCGGCATCGCAGGGATCGAGAGACCGACCTGGGCTGATGGTTCCCTGCATGAAAACATAGCTGGACACGTTTCTCACTACTGACAGCCACCTATGGCGAACCTCACGGTTCCCTGCCCCTATCTGCAGACGAAATTTGGTATTCTTGCAAGTGGAAGGAATCTTGCATCCAGGGGTCACCGTCGACGATGGACGGCGACCCAAATGGTCATGGCCCTGCACGGTCATGATGTCGATTGTCACACGTGCAGGCCGTCACACAGAAAGGTCAGTCATGGCAGACGATACAGTCATTGTTGTTGATACTTCCATGTTCGGAAAAGATGCCGCAGCGAAGACGGCCAAGGCCAACGAGGTCGCCCGCAAGTACGGCATCAGCGACGAGGCCCTTAAGAAGGTCGAGGATTACAAGAATCAGTTGAGCTACCACCAGGCATGGGACCTGCCTTTCCTGGGCTACGTGGACGAAGACGGCTATGGATATGCCTACGTACCCAACAAGGCTGTCGCAGCCGATGGCTGGGATGCCCATAAGGCTTTCCTGGACCTGCCCGATGATGCCCAGACGGCATTCGCCATCCGCATGCTCTTCACCCATCGCGACGTCGACCGCCACGGTGCAGAGATGTTCCTCCACCACGGCCGCGGACTGACAGTCCGCTTCCAGGAGCCCACCTCAGCCAGCTACTGAGCTCGAGCTACCCAACTAACTCGACCCCCGGCCCTGTCGTAATAACCCCCTGACAGAGCCAGGGGCTTTTCCATGCCGACGATCAAGGCGCAATATTCAAGTACGATGGATTCGATGCAAATACCGATAAATAGAGGAATCAGCCAATCCGAGCTGCCCGGCAATCGCAGAAATCGCTCCTTTAAGCTGAAAATAACCGCTCTTATCAAGCTCACGGATAATGCCGAAACGCTCAGAAGCATTGAAACGATCTGGCTGCCGCCCAGTCTTGGCTACCGTAGCCCAAATGACCTGCTTTCCCATACTCTCGACTGAGGCAGACAAATTCTCCCGGTCTGGCTGGCCATCCCCGTCGCTACCATTGCCTTGAGAGTAGGAATATGCCTGCCCTAGAGAAGCCGCAGGCTGCGTAAGAGGGAAGTACCCCTGCAGGGCCTGAGTCGCAGCACGAAAATCCTCTAGGGCCGACTGGTCGGTATTAATGCACAACATCCCAATAATCCTGCCTTCCCTCCGTATAAAATACGCTGATGAAATCAGGTCCCGGTCGTTTTTGGCCGAATGCGTTGCATACCCAACAACATAATCGCGCCTCTCCTTCAAACCCTGATGCAGAATTTCCGGCATGGAATCAGTAGCCGCTACCCCGACCCGACGACCACTGACGTCCCCATTAGCTATAGCGATGATAGGATTGCCAGGTGCGACTGTATTATGAAGAGCAACTTCAGTCATCGGTCCGCAGACACTTCCTAAAAACTCAACCAATGGCTTGAAAGATTCTACAAATCGCTCATCTTTACCCCACTGGTCACCAGTTCCAGGACGCTCCCCCCGGTCATCCCCACCAATACGACTACCCATATCAGCCTTCCCCTGTTCATGAGGCACATGCTAAGAACCGGCCAATTCATGAACTAATCACCATTGATGTTCCCCCTTCAGGAACATAGTCAGTTGACTAGCATGATGTCCAGGATCGCCCTGCCCACAACCTACATACAAATCGTACTCAGTTCACCGAACTCTTTACCGATCGCGTTAGCATCAGGGCACTTCAAATTATTGCGAAAGAGAGACAGAATATTCTGCTGAGCCAGAAACGTGTTCAGGCAAGCCTTTTACATAAGACAGTATCCTCACAAAGGACTCACTGCTATAGAGGTCTTTATCATCACGTTGGCATGTTTTTAAAGAGTCCGCACCTGGGGGGGGGGGGGACCGTAGCTGCACATGACTAACCAGAGGAGCCCGAAGAGGAAAACTAACTACAAAATACTCATGGCTGGGATGCCCATAAGGCTTTCCTGGACCTGCCCGATGATGCCCAGACGGCATTCGCCATCCGCATGCTCTTCACCCATCGCGACGTCGACCGCCACGGTGCAGAGATGTTCCTCCACCACGGCCGCGGACTGACAGTCCGCTTCCAGGAGCCCACCTCAGCCAGCTACTGAGCTCGAGCTACCCAACTAACTCGACCCCCGGCCCTGTCGTAATAACCCCCTGACAGAGCCAGGGGCTTTTCCAAGCTGACAATCAAGGCAAAAGCCCCGTCCAGGCAGGGACTAGAACGCCGATGCAAGCTCCGGCCATCGGCCCAACAAAGGGTATCCATGCGTAGCTCCAGTCCGCGTTCTTCCTGCCAGACATGGGCAGAAGGCAGTATGCCAATCGAGCGGAAAAGTCACGTGCAGGATTCATAGCCGCACCGGAAACCCCACCCAGGGCCATGACCAGAACCGTGATGACCAGAGCCACGCCCAGGGGCCCGACCTGGGTAGGAGTCCCTCCATTGAGAAAAACCCAGGTAACCAGGATGCCCGTGCCGATGGCCTCCGATGTCAAATTCCAGAAATTCGAACGTATGGCCGGCTTGGTGCAGAAAACCATAAGTTTGGTATCTGTATCGGTCGGAAGTTCGAAATGCTTGCGAGTGCCCAGATAGCCCAGGCAGGTGCCAAAGAAAGCCCCAAGGAACTGGGCGGAAATGAAGATGGCCACATTCGCTAAGGTGACCGGAATGCCGCCCTTGCCCATGGCCAGACCGTTCAAGGTCGCCTGCGGATCGATCCAGTGACCGACCACCCTGGCCAGGGTCACGGCCGGATTGAGATGGCCGCCCGTTCTCCACCCCACATATACGCCCACATAAACAGCAAGGCCCCAACCCAGTGAAGCGTTGATCCAGTCGGCTCGATAAGCCCCTGTCTTGGGGAGCGATCTGCTGGCTGCGACCATGAAAGCAATGGCCATCATAAGGGCCGTGCCCAGGAACTCTGAGCAGAACATTTGCATGCCGCTGATCATGCTCTCTCCTCCAGCTTCCCATAATCAAAGGAGCTGAAAATGGCCAGGCTCCCATAACCCGAATAATCGAACGCTGTCAAACCGACAAGCCCGCAGTGGAACAACCGTCAATCTGCTCATGCACATAGTCTTTCGATTTGACTACCGCATCAAGAATAACCGGAACCGTGGCCCAAAGACCTCGCCATCGATGATGCCACCGCATTCGAGACCACTGACTATTAGGTTCGAATAGATTCGCGTCATGCGGGATCAGCCCAGCAGGGCCAGGAGGTCTTTTCTGCTCAGTCTGGCCACGCTGGCAGCACCGGTGGAGGCGGCCGAATCAACAAAGCGCGATGCCAGGTCGCTCTTGCTGTGCTGCAGGTTGAGGATGCGTTCCTCGATGGTGTCCTTGGCTACGATCTGGTAAACGTTGACATCCTGGGTCTGGCCGATCCGGTGGGCGCGGTCGTTGGCCTGCTCCTGGGCTGCGGCGTTCCACCAAGGATCCGCATGGACCACCACACAGGCTCCGGTCAGGTTGAGCCCGGTATTGCCGGCCTTCAGGGAGATCAGAAAGACCGGCGTGGCATCTCTATTGAACTGTTCCACCAGCTCCAGTCGCCGCTTTTTGGATGTGGCGCCGGTGATCAGATCATAGGACACGTCCAGCCGACGTAGGCGTCGGGCTATCAGGTCCAGGTAGGAGGTGAACTGGGAGAAGATCAGCATCTTGCGCCCGGCATCCTGGCAGGAGACCACCAGATCCTCGATGGCATCCAGCTTGGCCGAATCGCCACGCCGGTCCCGACCCTGATCCTGGTAGACCAGACGCGGATCGCAGCAGACCTCCCGCAGTCTGGTCAGCTGGGCCAGGACCTGGATTTTGCCGACCTCATACTCCTGATCCCTCTCCTTGTTGAGGGTAGACCTCAGCTCCTGTTCCAGTGCCGCATAGAGCTTGCGCTGACGACCCTGCAGGGGCACGCTGATCACGTTTTCGATCTTCTCGGGCAGATCCGTCAGCACCTGTGACTTGAGCCGGCGCAGAATGAAGGGTCCCACCAGGGCCTGGAGCCGGGACTGGGCATCCTGATCGCCGCTGAGTATGGGCATTTCGAAGCGGTCCCGGAACCGGGAGTAGGGGCCCAGCATCCCGGGCATCAGGAAGTCGAAGATGCTCCAAAGCTCAGACAGCCGGTTCTCGATGGGTGTACCGGTCAGAGCGAACCGGTGCAGACTGTCCAGAGCACGTACGGCCCGAGCGGCCTTAGTGGCATGGTTCTTGATGTACTGGGCCTCATCCAAGACCAAGGCATACCAGGGCAGGCTCCGATACCGGTCCAGGTCCCGCCTTAGCAGGTCATATGAAGTAATCAGCAGGTCGTAGGACCTGGCCTGATCCAGCAGTGCCTGACGCTGGCTGCGCCCCCCGGCCAGGACCGCCACCCGCAGATCCGGCGTAAAGCGACGGCACTCGGCCTCCCAGTTGTAGACCAAGGAGGCCGGACAGACGATCAGCGAAGGTCCCCGATCCCTGGCATGATCCTTACGGGAGAGCAGGTAAGCCAACATCTGTATGGTCTTGCCCAGGCCCATCTCATCGGCCAGGATGCCGCCGAATCCACGGTCACTCAAGGTGCACAGCCAACGCAGCCCTTCTACCTGATAGGGTCTGAGTTGCCCGCGCAGCCCGTCGGGGACCTTGAACTCCTGAGGGTCAGGCTTGCGCTCCTTCAGGTAGTCACGGAAGCTGGAATCGCGGTCCTGCTCGGGTACCATCGCATCCAGGTAGCCGAGCTGGAATTCAGGCACACGGACCGGCCCCTTGGCCAGATCAGCCGGGTCGATGCCCAGGTCTTGGGCCAGGGTGTCCACAGCATCCGTATTCAGATCAGCCAACTCGACGAAGGCCCCATTACGCAGACGATGGAAGCGCCGACGACGGCGATGGTCAGCCAGAATGGCAGCGGCCTCCTCGGGCCGTACCTCATCGGCGATGGGCGAAATCTCGACCAATCCGGAGCGCACCCGCACACCCACACGAATCTGCGGATGGGAGATGACGCTCAGTCCGTCGAAGGCCGGGGTGGAAAAGACCCGTCCCAAACCCTTAAGTACCGGCAGACCCCGGGTCAGCAGGGTGTGGATAGCATCCTCGTTTTCTTCGGGGATGCGGGCAAATCCCTCCTCCATCAGGGGGAAATAGCGGCGAACCGTCTGCCGGGCCAGAGACTCGCTTTCCCGATCCCTGCCAGGTTCATTCTCGGAGCCGGGATCAGCGCCGACGGACACAAGACGATCTCCATAGCGAGCCTTGAGATCACAGCTGACCCCCTGCTGATCCCTGTCCAGGTAAAGCTCGATCCTGCAGGGCGGCCGTCGGCGGGCATCCAGCTCTTCAGGCAGTGTGGCGGAGAGCCCAGGTCCTTCCTGGGCACCCTGATTCAGGTCGGGCAGGACGGTACGTGCGAACAGATCCAGGTCGTCGGCATCCAGATGCAGATCCCGATCCTCGCCAGGGCGGCAGAGGGTCTCCAACAGATCCCGATGACGCATGAAACGCGCGCTGCAACGGTGGATGACTGGTCCTAATTCCAGCCCTAAGCCGGGCTGAGAGGGGCGTACGATAACGAAGGAATGGGCCTGGCCTACGATGAAGCGCTCCACAGCCAAGGCATGGGTGATCCGATAACCTTCCGCCTCCTTGGTGACAGCGATGCCAGGGTCCGGGTCTCCGTTAACTACCGGGGCAGGCATGGTCTGCAGGAAGGAATCCTCGGGAGGTGTGTAGTCCAGGGTGAGCCCGGAGTCCACAAACAGATCGAGGATCTGCGTCACCTCGTCGTCGCTAAGCCGGATTCCCGCCAGTCCTGCACGTGTAAGACGGCGACGCACGCCCCCCTCCTGTTCGACCAGGCTGCGACGGATGGCACCGGCCCTTTCCAGAATGGTCAGCAGAGCCTGGGCTCGATCATCAAAGGTGTCACGAGAATGAATGAAGGCCAGCCGGCGTCCATAAGACATGAATTCGCCCTGGTCCACGGCGCGCAGCAGGGCCGGCAGGTCCTTGACCAGGTAGGCGACCCCGTGGGAGGACAGGGTGATATGCAGACGGACCAGCCAGCCTCCGCGCTCGCTGGTCAGGTCGGGGATCAGTCCCACCGAACCGATGGGCAGGTGACGGCCTCCAACTGGTCCGTTCTCCTGCTTGAGCAAGCTCAGCTGGCGGTCACGAAAGGCCTGCCGCCGCCGACCCTCCTGCCGGTGCATGTAGGCTGCCAAGGGTCCCGAGGTCGACCGGGCGGACCGGGGTCGACCCTCGTCGCCGGTCCAGTCATCCGATCCTGTAAACGCCTGGCTGGACTCGTTATAGGCCATGATCAGCGCGACTACATGCTTGCATGCGGGACCCTGGCGCCCAAAGGCTCGGCAGGTGCAGGAGGAGTCAATGACCCGATGAGCCTGCTCATCCAGCCGAGCCTGAACCATGCAGTCACCATCCGGCTGATAGGTGGCGGGCACACGTCCTTTGAGAACAGTCAAAGCCCCCAGGTGTCGCAGGCGCAGGTCTGTAAAGCGGCGGTCATCCAGCAGTTGATGGGCACGAAAGTAGGCCTTGCCGCCCAATCGACGCAGAGCAGCGTCAGAGATGGCGTCCGGATCACCGAAGGTCCGCCCCTCCTCCTCGTCGCCCGGATCATAGAAGCCATGTCCTCCTGAATCAACGGCTCTTGACCCGTAGACCGCTGCATGCCAATCCACACGCACCCTCCTTATGATCTCTGACGACCATTCCCGAGCATAACCTTTTCCATCTCGACGCGGCACGCCTTCGGCGAAGCGAGTAGACATGCCGACTTACGAAAAAATTGCCGCCTCCCTAAGATGGCGTGC
>NZ_JBVPQK010000027.1:0-18142 GCF_058197115.1 Bifidobacterium sp. POST2/T3 (B1) | reverse complement strand
ACTGTCGACCGACAGTACCGTTTTCTTCCCTGTTGTGAAAGGTCATTGTGACTGCTTCATCCATGCCCGATTCCAATTCTTCCAATTCCGGTCAATCTGCCGCTGAGCCTGTGACTTTCGACCAGCTGGGGGTGCCTGAGCCCCTGGTCCGCGTCCTGCGCAAAGACGGCAAGACCAGCGCCTTCCCCATTCAGCGTGACACCCTGCCTGATGCCCTGGCTGGCCGTGACATCCTGGGACGGGGTCGGACCGGTTCCGGCAAGACCCTGGCCTTCAGCATCCCTCTGGTGGCTCGACTGGCTGCCGACCAGGGAGGACGGGATCGCCATGGCCGCAGGATTGCCGCCGGATCAGGCAGTCTGCCCCGCCCGCGCGGTCTTGTCCTGGCTCCCACCCGCGAGCTGGCTAATCAGATCGACGAGGTTCTCAATCCGCTGGCTCAGGCTTACGGCATGCGGACCTGCACTGTTTACGGCGGGGTAGGCCAGGGTCGTCAGGTCGATGCACTTCGGCGCGGGGCCGTGATTGTGGTGGCCTGCCCCGGTCGCTTGGAGGATTTGCTCCGCCAGCACAAGCTCAGCCTGGAGGACGTGGAGATTGCCGTGCTGGACGAGGCCGACGAGATGGCCGACATGGGCTTCCTGCCTGCTGTGGAGCGGATTCTGGCCCAGGTTCGTCCGGGCGGTCAGCGCATGCTCTTCTCGGCCACCCTCGATCACGGTGTGGATGCCGTGGTCAAGCGCTTCCTTAAGGATCCCAAGATTCACGAGGTGGATTCCGCCACCCAGCATGTGGATCTGATGACCCACCACATCTTCCGCACCACTCAGGCAGCCAAGCACGATCTCGTACGTAAGCTGGCCTCGGGCACAGGACGGCGTATTCTCTTCACCCGGACCAAGTTCCAGGCCAAGAAGCTTGCCAAGAACCTGATTGACAACGGCATCCCGGCTGCGCAGCTGCATGGCAACCTTTCCCAAAACCAGCGCGATCGCAACCTAGGGGCTTTCTCCCGGGGTGAGGTGAAAGTCCTGGTGGCTACCGATGTGGCCGCCCGAGGCGTGGATATCAGTGACGTAGACCTTGTGGTCCAAGTGGATCCACCAGCCGATCCCAAGTCCTTCTTGCACCGGTCGGGCCGCACAGCCCGGGCCGGTCGTCCCGGCGATGTGGTCACTTTGGTTCTTCCCGACCAGTGGCGTGACACCAGACGGATGCTGCGCATGGCCCATATCGATGCCAAGCCGGTTCAGGTGACTGCCGATTCGCCCGAGGTTACTGAGCTCGTGGGGCCGTTGGCCAAACCTGTACACGGCTGGTCCTTGCAGGTCGAGCAGCCGCAGGCTTCCAATGGTCGGCCTGCTCGTAGCGGACGTGGCGGCCGCAGTGGACATCGGGGTCGTTCCCGCGCAGACAGGCGCTTTGATCGTGGTGGCCATGGTCGGGTTGCAGGCCAAGATCGGGGTCGTCGACCTTCCCGTTTCCAGCGGTCCTCAGAGGACCGACTGGCATTCGATCGCGAGGATGGCCCCTTGGACGGCCGGACCAGAGGTAACCGTCGTACCAGCGGCAGCGAGCGGACCGACCGTCATGTCAACGGTCATGGCAGCGGTCGCGCTGGCTCTCGTTTTGATGCAGACCGTCGTGGATTCAGCCGCGGTCATCGTCGCCATCGCCGCGATGACAACCCCTTCCGTTCTGTCTCCAGGCGTTGATTCATCGATGGGCGTGTTGATGCTGATCGGGTCTACGCTGTATTTGCTCAAATAATTTTGAGCGTTCGCTGAGAAACCACGACTTTACAGATTCCAGAATTGTTGCGTGGATTGACCCTGGCTCCGTGCCAGGGTTCTTGATTATGAGACTGCTTAATGATGCTGTGTGTCCAACCGATCGACCCGCCAGGGCAAGAGTAGCTGTGATATTTTGATATGTCTGATTGTATCGAATCTGTTGTCGGCTATAAGAACGACCTGGAGCATTGCTTAGCTCATCAATGTACGGCAGGATGACGAAAGCAGGAATAGAATCATCTCGACACTGTGGAGCTGAGGGTAGTCGAAACCCCGACCTCTTCGATGCGAACGAAGCGCTCTACCAACTGAGCTACAGCCCCATGCGTTGCCCGACCGTAGCCGAACAACAAAAGTTCACTCTAGCGCGTGCCCCGGTCAAACGCAATTTCCCGGGTTGCCGGCAAAGTACAATTCGAAATGACATTAGATTCAACTATAAAGTTGCCGCTTTTCTCCTAGCACCTTCTCTCCCATTGCGGATATCGGGCATGGCTTCACGGATTGTTCAGGGTTGTGAATTGTAATGCAGTTTTCTCTAGGTCAGGTGCGCTGTTGCGCCCCTTGCAGCAGACCGCCATATCAGTGTCGTCCTTGATATGGATTTATACCAGATATGGCATTTTATGCCTGGTCCCAAGGCGGCAATATCCGGGACGTTTTTGGTCCGGTCACTCTTCTTGATATGGCAGTGGCCCCAGCTTTGATAAGTGGCACATAACGTTCCAGACTTGTGCTTCCGGCTGATAGAACGATGCTGACAGCTGCTATGACGGCGTTGGTCCTCCCGAAAATAGGGGCAGCAACCGAATGAACTGAGGCGCCGGGCGTCTGGAGTACAGCGACCCGGCGTTGGCGGATCAGAGCCAGCGAGGCCATCAACTCATCTGAGGAGGGGCGGGGAATCTGCCAGGTAGGCCAAGTGAAGGTTCCGGTGTTCACCACCTGTCCGATGATGCCTGGTCCGGCATAGGCGAGCAGGGTTCGTCCCGCTGCCGTAGGGGCCAGGGGCAGTCGATCGCCTATATGGTAGTAGACCGGTATGGGATGCTTGCCCTCTCTCCGGTCGAGGATAACCATTTCGGTCCCGTCCAGCGTTCCCAACTGGATGTGCTGATCTGTAGTTCTGTTCAGATCATCGAGAATCGGCGAGGCCGCCTCCCTGATGGAAAGCATTGGGCGGGCAAATTGGGCGATCTCCATGAGCCTTGGCCCGATGGAGTATGCTCCGCTTCTCTCGCGTATTAGGGCTCCGTGCTCACATAGGCTCTTCAGAAGTCGGCTGGTAGTACTGGCTGCCAGCCCTGTCCGACGAGTGATCTGCGTAAGGGTTAGTGTGGGTTCGTCAGAGGTAAAGCAGTCGAGGATCGCGAAGGCACGATCCAGGACGCCGGTGCGTCGGCGCGTCCGTCCCTCTGATTCCTGCTGATACGTCATTGTGTACTCGGTCATCTTGCTTACAAGCTACGGCTTTGGGGAGGGTAAGAACGAAGGAATTTCCACTCAGTGGAAGTCAGTTTCAAATCTGCGATGAAAAACCGATACAACAAAATCAACCCACAGGAGGCAGACATGATGGATCGCATGGGTTGGTGCGGACAGAGTTCAAGTTCCGTCGGCAATACTGTCACCTGTGTCTGTCCAAAGTCCCAGATTTATGGGTAGGTCAGTGCGTCGACGGGACTTGGGCGGGAGGTTAACGTTTCAAGGTCGAGTACGTCACGTCGGCCGATGGTAAGAAGTCCAAAGGAGGGCTTGCGATGAGCAATACAGTTGAGCGAGACAGGGATCAGTCCCCGAATGGGCCCAAGGCCGGAGAGCCTGTTGCTCCGATGGATACGGCTGGGCCACCAGAGCAGGCGCATGTCAATGTTGAAGATACCGATAAGGCAGCGCAGCCCAGTCACGATCCTGGATATCTTCCGCCTGAATTTCCTAATCCTCGCAAGACGATTGTGCTGGTGCTCATCGCGGCCATTGGTCTTTACATTGTGAACATGAGCCTGGGCACAGCGCTGTCGCTGCATATCGCAGCAATCATGCCGGACAGAAAAGATTCGGTCTACAGCCATATAACCTCGGTGAGCTCATTCCTTGCGCTCTTCATGATGCCACTGGCCGGCGCTCTGTCAGATCGGACGATCAGCCGCTTTGGCCGTCGTAGGCCCTGGATTCTGGGTGGACTGCTCTTTTCCATCGTCTGCGGGGCCGTGGTCGGTCTATCCAGCAATGTCTGGGTGATGGGAGTCTTCTTCATCCTGTCAGCCATGGGCATGCAGTCGGCCTTCAATGCCTATTCGGTGATTGCTGTCGAAGGGCTGCCCGACAACCGCCGCGGCACGGTCATGGGTTTGATGGGTCTGTGCGGAGCCCTTGCTTTCTCGGCCGGCACATATCTTACTGGTGCTCTGGTAGGCAATGGTCTGCTGCTGATGACGGTTCCGGTGCTGTTGGGCCTGGTCACATCTCTTCCCTTACTGCTTCTTTATAAGGATCCCGCCAAAACCAAGAGCGAGGTGCCGCCTATGAACGTCCAGAAATTCATTGGCACCTTCTTTGTCAACCCACGGAAGTACCCGAATTTCGGCTGGACCTGGCTATCTCGGTTCCTGGTCGGTCTGGCCATGGCCGCTATGCAGTCCTATTTCATCTACTACCTGATTTCCGGACTGCATATCCCTCTGAATCAGGTAGGCAGCAAGGCTGGTCTTCTGACCTTGTGCTCGGCACCCGTTTCCATCATCTTCTTCACAGGGTCCGGTTTCCTGACAGATCATTTGGGGCGCAAGAAGCCCTTTGTGATCTTGGCTTCCATCCTTATGGCGGCAGCCCTTTGCCTTGGTGCGACTTCTCATAATTTCACACAGTTCCTTATAGCATGGTTACTGTTCGCTGTGGGTCAGGCCATGTATCTGACCGTTGATCTGGCGCTGTGTGCAGCCGTCCTGCCTAATAGCGAGGACACCGGCAAAGATATGAGCGTTTTCGGATTGGCAATCAACCTGTCCAGTGTGGTCGTTCTGGCTGCGGCTCCTCTGATCATCAACACCGCAGGGGGACACAACTACGGATTGCTTTGGTTCATCGCGGCGGCTCTGAGCCTCTGTAGTGTTCTTGCCATTCCGCTCATCAAGGGCGTGAAGTAGTAATCAATTGAAAGTCAGCAAGGAAAGGCAACAATAATGGTTGATTCGGCAGGGCTGGAGGTGTCGCCGGTTCGGTTCGGGCACCGACCTTGGGCCGGCTGCGCATTGGGCTACGACCAACCTTGCCCGTCCTTGTCCTGGCGCTTGTTGAAAGCACCTGAGGGCTGGAAGCAGGAAGAAGCTGAAGTTGAGATCACTGATCATCATGGTCGTGTGAGCGTACATCGCCTGCATGTGGCGGATCAGATCTGTCTGTCCTGGCCTGGTGAGCCATTGGAGTCCCGAGAATCCGCTGCTGTAAGGGTCAGGGTTGCTGGCCAAGATGGCATCTGGTCTCCTTGGTCGGCCACGGCACGGGTTGAATGCGGTCTCCTCTCCAACCAGGACTGGTCGGGTTGCCCGGTGTCGCCAAGTGATCCAGTCGGAAGAGAGGACCCGGCACCGGTGCTCTCCAGAAGGTTCACTGTGGAAGGGACCTGTGCCAAGGCCCGGATTCATTTGACGGCAGGCGGTCTCTTCGTTGCCTATTTGGACGGTCAGCGTATCGGTCAGGATCAGCTATGTCCGGGCTGGACCGATTACCGGCACCGAATCAATGCTCTGACCTACGATTTGACCAATGCTCTGACGCCAGGCAGTCACCGGCTGGATGTCCTGCTGGGCAACGGCTGGTACAGGGGGCACCTAGGTTGGCAGCGCCTCACTGATTTTTACGGTGATCGTCTGTGGCTCATGGCCCAGCTGGAGTGGTTCGACAGCCGGGGGGAGCAGGTCCTGAGCGGTGATGACCAATGGACTTGGCATCCATCACCCATAAGATCGAATGACCTCTATGACGGCGAATGCAGGGATATGAGAATTCCCTTGCTTGAAGTCAGAGGAGCTGTACATCCCGTACAACTGCTGCCCATGCCCCATGTGAGCATCCGACCTCAGGAGGCACCTCCGGCACGGATCATCCGTCGTCTGCCAGGTCAGAAAATCATCACCACTCCATCAGGCCGAACAGTCGTCGACTTTGGGCAGAACGTAGCCGGCTGGGTCCGTATGGTGGTCAGAGGGGGCCGGCCTGGGGGCCGCCTGCGACTGCGCCATGCCGAGGTCTTGGATCATGGGGAACTGGCTCTGAAACCTCTGCGTCAGGCAAAGGCCACTGACGAGTACATTCTCTCAGGCACTGCCAACGAGGTGGTCGAGCCCCTGTTCACCCAGCATGGGTTCCGCTATGTGCAGGTGGAGGGCTTGGAGCCCGATGCCGATGTGAAGGCAGGTGATTTTCAGGCCTGCCTTGTCTCGGCCGTCATGGAGTCCACGGCATCCTTTACTTGTTCGGACGATCGGCTCAACCGTTTGTTTGAGAACGTTCGTTGGTCGACCATGGATAATTTCATCACCGTGCCTACCGACTGCCCGCAAAGAGATGAGCGTCTGGGATGGACTGGGGACATCGCCATGTTCGCGCCATCTGCACTGGAGCTTTTCAATGCCGATGCCTTCCTCGCTTCCTGGCTGACTGACGTAGCCAACAGCCAGGCAGCAGATGGAGGTATTCCACTGGTGGTCCCTGATGTTCTAGACGGACCTCGTCTGACCTGCGGTTGGGGTGATGCGGCGGTGCTCGTGCCCTGGGCCCTATACAGGTCGACTGGCGATGAGGCTGTCCTTCGTCGCTTCCTGCCCATGATGGACGGGTTCGTCGACGGAGTCCAGGATCTGACTCGTCGGGGCCTATGGCAGGGAGGCTTTCAATTCGGTGATTGGCTGGATCCTGACGCACCAGCGGACCAGCCCATGAAATCCAAAGCAGATCCTGACGTGGTCGCCACTGCTTTCGCGACCCATTCGGCCGCTCTTGTCGCCCAGGCCCATGCCTGCTTAGGTCAAGAAGATCAGGAGCAACATTACCGATCCTTGGCTGATGGCATGGCTCAGGGTTTTTGCGACGAATATGTCAGCCCCAACGGGCGTATTCTTTCGGATTGCCCCTCGGTCTACTCTTTTGCCCTGGATTGGAATCTGTTGGAGACCGACAGACAACGTCAGGGGGCGGGCGAACGCCTGGCGGATCTGGTAAGAGCCAGCGGATTCCGTATTTCCACCGGGTTCTTGGGCACGCCGTTCATATGCCAAGCGCTGACCATCAGCGGGCACGCCGACTTGGCTGTCCGGCTGGTTCTTCAGGACCATTGCCCTAGCTGGCTTTACCAAGTGGATATGGGTGCTACCACGGTCTGGGAACGGTGGGATTCCATGTTGCCTGACGGGTCAATCAACCCTAATGGCATGACTTCCTTCAACCATTACGCTCTGGGCTCTGTGGTCTCCTGGCTGATTCAGGGGCTGATTGGTCTGCGCATGGATGCAGCCGGTTGGCGGAAGGTGACTGTAGCTCCACTGATAATCCCGCAGCTTTCATTTGCTGAGCTCCGTCTGGTAACCCCGTACGGACCGGTGAATTTGTCCTGGCGGCGCCAGGATTCCAGTGCCACTGTCAGCATGCATTTGTCTCTGCCGGTCGGTGTCAGCGCGAATCTGGTACTTCCAGGGGGCGTCAGCGGTCGATGCGACCATGGCGATTATTCCTGGATCCTGCCGGATCCCAATGCCAAACCGACGAGGCAAACCCAGATTCGCACCATACGCGATCTGATTGATGTCCCTGATCTGCTGGCTGATCTGATTCGGGCCTTGTTGGCCATTGACTCTCCTTCCTACAGAGGCAGTCAGGCCGATCTCAGCTTTTGCGCCGCTGCAAAACCTTGGCTTGATGCTCCTGTCGGCGAGCTTCCTCAGGTGGCTTCACAGCAGGGTTTCCTCCCGGATGCTGGAGCCATCGAGAGTGCTGTAGTCGGATTTCTGCAAAGGCATGGGCTTGCTCCAGCAGGACAGGCTAAGAACCAGGATTTTGATCAATGATTAATTTGAAGCAAGAGGAGGGGCATACCGTGGCAAGAGTGTTTCCTGATCACTTTCTTTGGGGAGCTTCCACTGCTGGGCACCAGGTGGACGGAGGCGATACCACATCCGATATCAGCTTTCTGGAGCACGTGCAGCCGACTGTTTTCAAGCAACCGGCAGGGTCGGCTTGCAAGAGCTGGGAGCGCTGGCAGGATGACTTGGACCTGGTTTCGGGCATGGGCCTTAATGCTTACAGGTTCTCGGTGGAATGGGCGCGTATAGAACCCGAGGAAAAGGTCGTGGACCAGTCCGCCCTGGACCATTACGACCGCATGGTCGACGGGTGTCTGGACCGTGGCATTACACCATTGATTACTCTCAGCCACTTCGTCTGCCCGCATTGGTTCGGGGCCAAGGCAGGCTGGTTCAATCCAGACGCTCCCTCTTTGTTCGCCGATGAGTGCCTAAGGGTGCTGAAGGTCCTGGGCGATCGAGTGGCCATGGCTGTAACCTTTAATGAGCCCAATCTGCCCAGGATCCTCAGCACTGGCGCTCTGTCGATCCAAACTGTTGAGGCCCAGCGTCAATGCCTGGAAGCGGCCAGCCGTAAGGCGGGTGTAGAGCGCTATCGTGTTGGGAATGTGGTGATTCCCGAGGAAGTTGAACAACTGGAACTAGGCTTCCGAAGAGCCCATGCCTGTGCTGTGGAAGCAATACGTTCCCAGTGCCCAAATCTGCCGGTCGGCCTGTCTCTGGCGGTTATTGACGAAAGCTATGTCAGTGAGAAGGGCAAGGCCCTGGCTCAGGCCCGGAGGGATGCCTGTTATCGGCCTTGGATCCAGGCCGTTCAAGGTAATGACTTCATTGGGGTGCAAAACTATGAAAGGGAAACCATGGGCGATCAAGGTCCACTGGCGGCTCCAGAAGGGGTCGATACCAGCGAATCCGGTGCGCCGGTCTGCGCTGGCTCCTTGGTCAATGCCGTGGTCTACATACGGGAGCTGACCGGTCTACCCATTCTAGTGACCGAGCATGGCGTCTGTACCGCCGATGACCAGGTCCGTTCCCGCTTCATCAGCAGTTCTCTGCCTCCACTGGTGGACCTGGCGCGCGACGGCTTCCCGCTCCTGGGGTACTTCCACTGGTCCCTGCTGGATAACTTCGAATGGATCAGCGGATATGACATGCACTACGGCCTGTGTTCTGTGGACAGGTCAGGCGGCACCTATGATCGGACCCCCAAAGGCAGCGCTCAGACCTACCGAAAGCTAGTGGCTGAGACGGTGATTTGAACAGTCTGTAATCTGGTTCTGGCATCTTCATCTGAGCATATGCAGCAATTCGACAATAAAGCAATGAAGCAAGCAAAGGAGCAACCATGAAGTTTCTAGATGGCATGTGGATGGTCAAAAAAGGCTTTGACGTCCGTTATGCGGCCAATGTGTACCAGGCCAAGATCGAGCCTAAGAAGCTGACCCTGTATTGCCCGTACGGCTGGCCCATTCATGAGGCCGGGCAAACGGTCGATGGCGGCATAATGACCATCGAGATAACCAGCCCCAGGCCCGACATCATCACCACGCGTCTGATCAATTACCGGACGGATCGAAGCCATTGCCCGGCCTTCCACCTGAACACGACCGACCCGGATGTCGCCATCGATGAAGATGATCGGGGCTGGACCTTCACTTCCGGACGACTGACCCTGAAAGTTGACAAGGGCGACTTCCCCTCATTCAAGTATTTCTTCGATGGCAAGGTTATAACCAGTACTGGTTTTCGCTCCAAGGGCATGGTGACCGATCCCCAAGGTCAGGTCTTCATGTCCGATCAGATGGATCTGGCGGTCGGCGAGAAGATATATGGCCTGGGCGAGCGTTTCACCAGCTTCGTCAGGAACGGCCAGAGTGTCGATATCTGGAATGCCGACGGAGGCACCGATACCGATCAGGCCTATAAAAACATCCCCTTCTATTTGAGCAATAAGAACTATGGGCTCTTCGTCGACAGTCCTGACGAGGTCTCGTTCGAGGTCGGATCGGAACGCGTCACCAGGGTCCAGTTCTCTGTGCCGGGTCAGGAGCTGGCCTATAGTGTCATCGGCGGCACGGATCTTAAATCAGTGCTGAACACCTACACTGATTTGACTGGAAAGCCGCCCCTGGTCCCCGATTGGAGCTTCGGCTTGTGGCTGTCGACCTCCTTTACCACTGATTACGATGAGAAGACCGTGATGGAGTTCGTGGATGGTATGGCCCAGCGAGACATCCCGTTGAGCGTCTTCCATTTTGATTGCCGGTGGATGAAGGAACTTGAGTGGAGCAACTTCATCTGGGACTCGGACAAGTTCCCTGATCCTGAGGGTATGCTGGCCAAGCTTCACGACCGCGGGTTGAAGGTCTGTGTTTGGATTAACCCTTACATAGGCCAGAAGTCGCCGCTCTTCGACGAAGGTGCTGCCAAAGGCTACTTCATCAAGAAAACCGATGGCCAGGTCTGGCAGTGGGACAAGTGGCAGGCGGGCATGGCCATTGTGGATTTCACCAATCCTGAGGCCACCGCCTGGTATCAGGGCAAGCTCAGGCACCTTATGGACCAGGGCGTGGACTGCTTCAAGACTGATTTCGGTGAGCGAATTCCCACTGAAGGCGTCGTTTTCCACGACGGCTCAGATCCGCATATCATGCACAACTATTACAGCTACCTTTACAACAAGGCCGTCTACGATCTGGTTGCCCAGGTCAAGGGCCCCGACCAGGCCATCCTCTTTGCTCGCTCGGCCACGGTGGGATGTCAGCAGTTCCCTGTGCACTGGGGCGGCGATTGCTGGTCCAACTACCCGTCCATGGCTGAATCCCTCAGGGCCGGCTTGTCCTTCGGTATGTCCGGCTTCGGTTACTGGAGTCATGACATTGCAGGGTTCGAGGACAAGCCCACCCCTGACCTGTATAAGCGTTGGACCCAGTTCGGTCTTCTTTCCTCCCACTCTCGTTATCATGGATCCCGGGAGTACAAGGTGCCTTGGCTTTACGGTGATGAGGCTGTGGACGTGGCCCGAGAATTCACCAAGCTCAAGCTCAAGTTGGTTCCTTACCTCAAAAAGATGGCCATGGAGACCCATGAGACTGGATTGCCCATGATGCGGGCCATGGTTCTTGAATTCCAGAACGATCCCACCTGCGAGGACATCGACACTCAATATATGCTGGGTGATGACATCCTGGTGGCTCCCATCTTTTCTGAGGATGGCAGCGCTCGCTTCTATGTGCCGGATGCCGGCGGTGACCAGTCAGGAAAGCCTTGGACCAATCTTCTTACGCACAAGAGCTATGACCCAGGCCGTTGGTATGAGGAGACCTACGACTACCACACGCTGCCGGTTCTGGTTCGGCCCGGCACGGATCCATTGGCTGTCTGAGTTCAGTCGCCCGTCGGTTTCTCGCTTTCACTACGGGGAACCGATGGGGACCAGCGTTTATTCATGTCATTAAACAAGGGAGGGTCCCATGAAGAGAAGGATTGATCGCAGGCTGCATCGGTCTGGTTCCGTAGGAAAGGTCCGGTCGGTTCTGGCAGTGGCCCTGCCTTTGGTCATGGGAGCTGGGAACGTCGCTGGAAAACTCTTCGCTAATGTTCTGGATAGTTACCTTGGTCCAGGAAAATTAAGAATTGACAGAGCTCCGGGGACCCATGGCTGGGACGCAAGGTACTATCAGCCTTCTACAGATTCGCTTCAGGAGGCCAAGGCTGTCAGTGACCAGGTTTCACAGGAGATGGTCAACGAAGGCATCGTGCTTCTGAAGAACAAGGATCTCCTGCCCTTGCAGGAGGGTACCTGTATTACGCCTTTCGGCAGGGCCTATCTGGACCCGGCCTATGCTGGCACCGGTGCCGCCGCGACGACCGATCGTGATCGAGTGACCCCGGCCCAGGCCCTTTCCCGGCATTTTTCCATTGACGAGAGCGCCTGTCGCGCCATGCAATCGGCCAAGACCTCCTATCCGAAGGCAGCTGCGGGCACCAGACCCTTGGACGCTGACAGGAATTCCCTTCAGGCGGTCATGGACAAGGGCCGATCAGCCCAGATCCCGGAATATGATCCAGCCATATATAGGCACTTGGAGGGGCAGGTCACCGGAACAGTGGGGCTGGTGATGATAAGGAGGGACGGATCTGAAGGCATTGACAAGCGGACAGAACCTTATGAGGATGGGACCCGCCACTATCTGGCCCTGACCAAGGCTGAGCTGGGTACCATCGATGCGGCTAAGCGACTCTGCAGTGCGGTAGTGGTGGCCCTCAACACGGCCAACCCGATAGAGCTCGGTCCGCTGATGGGCGGCACTCATGAAGTCGACGCGATTCTGTGGATTGGAACGGCAGGATCACGAGGATTTGACTCCTTCAGCGACATTCTGGCCGGCACGGTCAACCCCTCGGGAAGGACAACCGATACCTATCCCACCGATTTCACTGCAGACCCTACTTTTGCTAACTTCGGTGAGTTCCATTACAACAACGCCTCTGTCACCGATCGGACCCTTATCGGTGATTTGGTGCCCCGTGGCGGCTTCGGAACTATTGATCGGCCTTTTGTCGAATATCGGGAAGGCATCTACCTGGGATACCGGTATTACGAGACAGCAGCCCTTGAAGACTCGGGATTCAGATACGGACAGCTGGACGGCAAGGGAGCAGTGGAGTCGCCGGGCGCCGTGGCATATCCTTTCGGCTACGGCCTGAGCTATACCACCTTCAGACAGACGCTTGGACGGGTGTTTTTGCGCGATGACGGTTTCATCGAAGCGAGGGTGAGTGTAACCAACATTGGTTCGCGTCCGGGCAAGGACGTGGTGGAGCTATACTATTCGGCTCCTTATACCGTGCATGACAGAGCGGAGCATATTGAGAAATCCGCCACTGTTCTGGTTGCATTTGCCAAGACCAGGATTCTTGAACCCGGAGCCAGCCAAGAGGTTGTTCTCGCCTTTCTGCGTGATGACATGGCTTCATATGACTATCATCATGTCAATGAGGATGGCACCATTGGCGCCTATGTGCTTGAGGCGGGCGATTATACCGTCCAGCTGAAGGCCAATGCCCACGATCTGATTGATTCAGCCACGGTAACAGTCGATCGCACCCAGGTTTTCCAAGGGCAGCATCTTCCGGAGGGCGACCGTCTGGCGCAGTCTTCGCTTGATGATGAGGGCAGGCCTACGGGCAAGCCGGAATCGGGCATATGGAGGCCGGTCAGCAACCATTTCGAAAGTCTGAATGCCTACATGGATGATCCCTCGGTGGTGCAACTGACTCGGAGCGATTGGAGGGGAAGTCAGCCGCGACCTATTCCTGCTCGAACCAAGGCTGCCCCTCAGTCGGCCTTGGATGAGTTCAAACGCTATGAACGATTCGATCCCCACCGTGATTCGACGATGGGCAATGGGAAGACCAGCCAGGTCCATTGCGACCAGGAGCCGGTCAGCGGCGCTAAAAACCGTTTGTCGCTGATCGATCTGCGAGCCAAGCCTTACACCGACCCGGGCTGGCAGCAGCTTCTGGATCAGATTGACTGGAAAAAGGACAGGAGCGACATCCAGCAGCTGCTGTTTATGGCCGCCTACCAGACCAAGGATCTACTCTCCCTGGGCAAGCCTATGACCGTTGACAAGGATGGGGCCATGGGTTGGAGTATCAAGGGAGCATCCTCCTGGGCTGGAGCCAACGTTATGGGGGCCACTTGGAACACGGATCTTCTTCGGCGGATGGGCTCCTGCCTGGGTGAGGAGGCGCTGCACTCCGGGCTCAATGGATGGTACGCGCCTGGTGTCAACATACACCGTTCTCCCTTTGCCGGGCGTGTCTACGAATTCTATTCCGAGGATGGTCTGTTGTCTGGCAAGCTGGCAGCTGCCTGCATCCAGGGAGCTGGGGATAAGGGCGTGTTTAGCTACCTCAAGCACATGGTGCTCAATGACCAGGAAAGCTTCCGCTCAGAGGGACTGGCCACATGGGCCAACGAACAGGCGATCCGGGAGATATACCTCAAGCCCTTCCAGATCGTCTGTCGGGAGGCCGTCACTGTCGTGCCCTACCTGGACGCCAAGGGAGGCCGACATAGGAAGATCATGCGGGCAGCGACCGGGATCATGTCTGCGCAGAACCTGATCGGAGGGGTCATTGGCTTTGGTCACCGTGGCATGCTCACGGATATTTTGCGCGGCGAATGGAACTTCCACGGGGCGGTCATCACTGACCTCTTTCTATCCAAGTCCCATGCGGAGCGCGACCTGGCCCTGCGTGCCGGTAGCGACATGTACATGATCCAGACCCCAGGATTCAATGCCGAGGATTATGACAGTCCGACAGCAAGGGGTGTCATGCGTCAAGCCATCCATCGGATACTCTATATGACGGTCAATTCCAATGCCATGAACGGTGTTCCCCCACGGTCGCGACTTAGCGTATCGCCGAGTCCCTGGAAAATTGGGCTGCTTGCGGCAGATGTGGTGGCCGTCCTGGCGGAGGGTGTCCTGCTGTTTGGCGGATTTCTGCAAAAGTGTCGCCTTGATGGTCGAAGCAAGAGGTAAAAATCGCATCGGCTTATATCGCTCGGAGGAGAGCAGACATCGACATGTACACTAAACAAGATTGCCTAGCGAGTAGGCTCATTCCGACTTCGACGTGTTCCCGCGCTTTTGGCCGAATTTAGCCTTGAGCAGGCCGATGACCGTGGGCAGGACCGAAATGACCAGGATCAGGATGATGACCAGCTCGAAATGCTGTTGGACTGCGGGGATGCCCCCGAAGAAGTAGCCCAGGAGGGTGAAGAGGGTGGACCATATCAGACCGCCCAGGATGCTGAACGGGGTGAAGCGCCGCCAGCGCATTCCGGAGATGCCCGATATGAACGGCATGAATGTCCTGATGAAGGGGAGAAAACGTCCCAGGACTACGGCTAGTGGGCCCCACTTGTCAATCAGGCCTTCGGTCTTGGCTATTCGTTCGGGGGTCAGTGACTTCACGCGCCCCGAACGGACGATGGCCCGGCCGAAGAAGTGTCCGATGAAGTAGTTGCTCTGGTCGCCCAGGATTGGGGCCAACCAAACGACGGGAAGGAGCACGTCCAGAGCCATGCCGCTGGATGGGTCATGGGCGAAGACGCCGGCGGCGAAGAGCAGGGAGTCTCCTGGCAGGAAAGGCATGAAAACCACGCCGGTCTCGATGAAGATGATCAGGAAGATGAACCCGTAGGTCGGTACCAGCCCCATGGCGATCCAGCTCGCGATAGCGCTGCGCGGATCCTTGAGCAGGTGTATCAGCCAGTTGACGAACCCCATGAATCGCATTCCATTCCATCGATGTGTGCTTTTCCAGAACCGAGACACACTTTAACAAGCCGGCCTTGGCACCTAGTACTCCCCGGTCTGATTCCTTGCGAGGACAACACAACCCGTCGTTGCCGAACTTATGGGCTGTCGGCTACGGTCCTGTAGTCGGTCCTCCTGTGCGAAGATGGGCAGGAAGGGTCACACAATTGAGGAGTGGACATATGGTCAATGACGAACGGCTCGCCTTCCCAGAAGACTTTACCTGGGGCACGGCTACGGCATCCTTCCAGGTGGAGGGGGCGGCGCACGAGGACGGCAGAGGAGACTCCATCTGGGACGTTTTCTGCCGGCAGCCGGGGAGGATAGTGGATGGGTCCAATGGCGATGTCGCCTGTGATCAGTACCACCGTTATCCCGAGGATATTGCTCTGATGAAACAGATGGGGGTGGGTGCCTACCGGCTGTCTGTGGCCTGGCCCCGTATTATGCCCGAGGCAGGTGGTGACATCAACCAGGCTGGTCTGGACCATTACCGGCGGTTGCTGGACATGCTGTTGGAAAACGGTATCAAGCCTGTGGTCACCCTCTACCACTGGGATCTGCCCCAGTACCTGCAGGAGGCTGGAGGCTGGGCCAATCGCGACACCGCCCAGCGATATGCCGACTATGCGGCCGTCCTGGCCAAGGCTCTGGGTGATCGGGTGCAGACCTGGACGACCCTGAACGAACCTTGGTGCTCGGCCTATCTGGGCTACGGCAATGGCGGCCATGCCCCCGGCATCTGCGACTATGGGAAGGCTCTTGCAGCGGTCCATCATCTGAATCTTGCCCACGGTCTGGGAGCCCAGGCCATCCGTTCCGAGCTGGGCGACAGGGTACGTATATCGGTGACTCTGAACCTGCAGGTCAACCGGGCCAATAGCGACGATCCGGAGGATCTGGCGGCCAAGACCCGGGCTGACCTCTTCGCCAACGAGGTCTGGCTGGGTCCCATGCTGGCCGGCACCTATGACCAGCGCATCCATGATGCCGCTGAGGGTATCACTGACTGGAGCTTCGTTCGTGACGGCGATCTGGAGCAAATCCACCAGCCTTTGGATGTGCTGGGCATTAACTACTATTCAACCAACCATGTGCGGGGTCGAAGCGGCGCTGGTTCCGAGCGCAATCCCATGCCCGCCCAGGATATCGTCGAAACTCTGCCTCCCCAGGGGCCGCTGACCGCCATGGGCTGGAACCAGGAGCCTCAGGGGCTGACCGACCTGCTCATGGAGGTCTCCGAGCGCTTCCCTGAGCTGGATCTTATGATCACGGAAAACGGCTCTGCCTGGGAAGACCAGGTCAGCCCGGATCCATCTTTCCCTGGCGGCAAAGGGGTGCACGATCCCCAACGGGTGGCCTATCTTGAGGAGCACCTGCGTGCTGTGGCTCGGGCTATCCATGAAGGAGCCCGGGTGACTGGCTACTTTGCCTGGTCCCTATTGGACAACTTTGAGTGGGCCCTGGGTTACACCAAGCGCTTCGGTCTGATCAGGGTCGACTATGACACCCAGGAGCGGCTCTGGAAGGATTCCGGTCTGCGATACGCGCAGATCATCCATGATCGCGCAGTCTGAGCAAGACGGCATACAAAGGCATATGAAGGTTGCTGCAAGGCGGTTGGGCATCGCTGTCCGACCGCCTCCTTTGTCTCAGATCCAGCTGGACAGCCACATGTGCATGCGCCAGAAGTCATAGGGGATGGGCATGGCGGTCCACAGCGGGTAGAAGAAGACCGAGGTCAGGCCCAGCAGGGTCAGACCCATGATCATGGTCTGTCGGTAGAGGATGATGTCCGAGTTCTGCCGCAGCCAGTTGACCACGTAGCAGATGGCCAGAATCATCCAGGGCAGGATGACGATGGAATAGAAAGTGAAAGTGGTCCGGTTCATGTATTGGATCCAGGGCAGCCAGCCGGCCAGCATGCCTGCCAGAACCCCCCAGATCCGCCAATCTCCGTGCTTGACCACGACGGCGATGACGATGGCTAGGATCATGCAGATACTGCCCAGCCACCAGGTCAGAGGATTGCCCAAGGACGTGACTGCCGCTACGCAGGGGGAGTCCTTGGCCAGTCCGCACAGGCCGGGGAAGCCCGTGATTTTCTGCCAGTAGAAGCTGGTGGGCCTGATCTGCAGGGGCCATGTCAGGGGGTTGGCCATGTATGGGTGGCGGGCATGCAGGGTGGTGTGGAAGCGCCACATCTGTCTGTGGTATTCAGCCAGGGACCGCAGTCCCTCCGGCAGCCAGGTCAGGCCCTGGCCAGGGTGTTGGGCCGCCCAATTGTGCATGAAGGAATCACCATGCAGGAACCATCCAGTCCATGAGGCCAGATAGGTACCCGCCCAGACGGGGATCATAAGTAAGGCCGCTGGCAGCCCATCCCTGAAAACGGCGCTCTGCAGCCAGGATCCATACCCTGCTTGATGACGCTCCCAGCCATCCCAGAGCACCGAGATCAGGGCGAAGACGGCGAAGAAGTAGGCGCCCGACCACTTGGTCCCGGTGGCTAGGCCCAGCAGCAGGGCGGCTCCGGTCCGCCACCAGGACCAGGCGATGAAAGGGCCGGTGGTGGCCACGGGCAGCTCGACACGGCTTTTCTGCCCTTGCTGTCCCTGTGACTGAATGACCTTAACCCGGTAGTGCAGGCGGAAATCAGCCTGGTCCTTGGCCCAGGATTGTCGTAGCCTGGTCCTGGCCCAGTCCCGATGGCCCATCAGACACAGCCAGGCTCCCAGAACGAAGATCATGACGAAGTTGTCCAGCAGGCCGGTGCGGCTCATGACGATGCCTAGACCGTCTATGGCCATGAGGAAGCCGGCCGTCAGGGCGATGGGCAGGTTGTGGAAGAGGCGCAGAGCTACACGGCAGAGCAGCAGTATGGCGATGGTGCCGGCCAGAGCAGTGGCCACTCGCCAGGCAAAGGGATTGCCTG
>NZ_JBVPQK010000026.1:0-18503 GCF_058197115.1 Bifidobacterium sp. POST2/T3 (B1) | reverse complement strand
TGCCATGCCGACGTGGTCCTCATCTCCGGCCAGGACGGTGGAACGGGAGCGGCGCCCCTCAATGCCATCAAGCACGCTGGTACCCCCTGGGAGCTGGGCCTGGCCGAGACCCAGCAGACCCTGGTCATGAACGACCTGCGCTCGCGAATCGTGGTCCAGTGCGACGGTGAGCTCAAAACCGGCCGCGACGTGGTCATAGCCGCTCTGCTTGGGGCCGAGGAGTTCGGCTTCGCCACCACAGCGCTGCAGGTGGAGGGCTGCGTCATGATGCGGGCCTGCCACAAAAACACATGCCCCCAGGGCATAGCCACCCAGGATCCGGAGCTGCGCTCGCGCTTCACTGGCCGGCCCGAGGATCTGATCAACTTCTTCATGTTCATGGCCCGCCAGGTGCGGGAGATCCTGGCCTCCCTGGGCTTCGCCAGCCTGGAGGAGGCGGTCGGCCACGTGGAATGTCTGCGCCGGGACCCCTCCGTGCGCACCTGGAAGAGCCAGGGCATCGACCTGGATGCCATACTGCGCAAGCCGGGTCCCACTCCGGGCACTGTGCTGCACCACACTCAGGCCCAGGACCACGAGCTGGATAAGTCACTGGATGTGGACCTGATTAATCAGGCCGTCGATGCCTTGGACGAGGGTCGGCCGGTGGCCATCAAGGGAACCGTGCGCAACGTCAACCGGAGCGTAGGTACCATGCTGGGCTACAGGATCACCCGCAAATACGGTGCGGCCGGCCTGCCCCCGAACACCGTGGACATCACGCTGACAGGTTCTGCCGGACAGTCCCTGGGCGCCTTCATTCCCAGGGGCGAGACCATTCGGGTGATCGGTGAGGCCAACGACTATGCAGGCAAAGGCCTGTCCGGCGGCCGTCTGGTCCTCCACGCTGCCCAGGGAGTTCGCTTCGATCCTCACGAGACCGTCATCTGCGGCAACGTGGCAGGATTCGGTGCCACCTCAGGCGATATGTTCGTGGCCGGACGGGCCGGTGAGCGCTTTGCCGTGCGCAACGGTGGCGGCCGCTTCGTGGTCGAGGGCCTGGGCGACCACGGTTGCGAGTACATGACCGGTGGCCTGGTGGTGGTTCTGGGTTCCACTGGACGCAACTTCGGCGCTGGCTTCTCAGGAGGGGATGTCTACCTGCTGGATATGGATACCTCTCGGCTCAATCCTGAAGCCTGGAATGACGGCTCCCTGCTGGCCCTGGAGCCCGACCAGGACCAGGCGGCCATGCTCAGGGAACTGATAGCGGAGCATGTCCGGCTGACTGGCTCAAAGGCTGCAGCCGCCCTGCTTGCGGACTGGCCAAGCGCGCTGGCCCGGTTCACCCATCTGGTACCCCGTCGTTATTTGGCCATGAAGCAGGCCATGGAAGAGGCCGAACGTGAGCAGGTGGACTTCAACGAGCCCGGGGTCTGGGATGCCACCTACGCCCAGGTCATGGAAGGAGCGCACTAATATGGTCGACCCCAAGGGATTTCTCAAGGTACGTACCCGGCACGAACTGGCCGAGCGTCCGGTCGCTGAACGTCTGAAGGACTGGCGGGATGTACACCAGTCCACCGGCCCCGGGCCCTGGACCGCCGAGCAGGCCGCCCGCTGCATGGACTGCGGCACCCCCTTCTGCATGACCGGCTGCCCTCTGGGCAACCTGATCCCCGAGTTCAACGACCTGCTGTCCCGGGGCCGCTGGGAGGAGGCCTACGAGCGGTTGAGCCTGACCAACAACTTCCCGGAGTTCACCGGACGAATCTGTCCGGCTCCCTGCGAGTCCTCCTGCGTGCTCTCGATCCACCAACCGGCCACCACCATCAAGCTTGACGAGCAGACCATCATCGACCAGGCCTGGTCCCTAGGCTTGGTCAAGCCCCGGCCTCCGCAGCGGTTGACCGACATGACTGTGGCTGTGGTCGGGTCGGGTCCAGCAGGGTTGGCCTGCGCCCAGCAGTTGACCAGGGCCGGACACACTGTAGTTGTCTATGAGCGCGCCGATGCCATAGGTGGCCTCTTGCGTTACGGCATTCCCGCCTTCAAGCTGGAGAAGTCCCTGCTGGATCGCCGGTTGGAGCAGATGGAGGCCGAGGGGACCCGATTCCGCACTGGCGTTGAAATCGGCCGAGAACTGGGTTGGGACCAGCTGCGTGCCCGATACGATGCCCTGGTGGTGGCCATCGGTTCCACCGAACCCCGGCGTGTGGACCTGCCCGGACGGGAGCTGAAGGGTATCCACTACGCCATGGACTTTCTGCCTGACCCCACCCGTAAACTCATGGGCCGCGAGCCCATCAACGACATCGATGCATCCGACAAGAACGTCATCATCATCGGCGGCGGCGACACAGGGTCGGACTGTTTGGGCACGGCTCTTCGAGAGGGCGCCAAGTCGGTCACCGTCCTGCAGATCCGGCCTCGGGAACCCTCATCCAGGCCTGATAACCGGCCCTGGCCAACTTACGCCAGGCTTTACAATCCCACCTCCTCCATGGAGGAGGGCGGCCACTACGAATACGCGGTGGACAGCCTGGAATACCTGGGTGCCGGGGCTGATGACCGAATCAACCTGGACCAGACCAGCGCCCCCACCGGCTTCGACAGGGACCATGAGGGACGAGTGCGCGGCGTTCGCGTGGTGGATGTCAGTCGTGACGACCAGGACCGAATCATCCCCCATCCCGACACCGAGCGAGTCCTGCCTGCAGACCTGGTGCTGATCAGCATTGGCTTTGCCCATCCGGAGACGGTCACCCTAACAGGTCAGACCGGCGTAGGACTGGACCCTCGCGGCAACGTGGCCCGTGATGCCGACTATGCCACCGATCGTGACGGGATCTTCGTGTGCGGTGATGCCGGACGCGGCCAGTCCCTGGTGGTCTGGGCGCTGGCCGAGGGTCGTTCCTGCGCGGCGGCAGTGGACCGGTATCTGACCGGCGCCACCGAACTGCCTGCTCCTATTCGAGCCGATGAGCGCGCCATGACTCTGCCTGCGGCCGACCGGTGCCCACGCTAATATGAAAAGGTATGGTGCCGATCGAAGGGATGGAGGCAGTGGGATATGACCAACCGCGCTGAACGTAGGGCGCAGGCCAAGCGGAGCCGCCGTGGCGGCAGCGACGACCGGAGGATGGCGGCCAAGGGCAGGGCCGGAGTTATGGACGAACGGGCCTTGCAGGAGCGTTCCCGTCGGCTGGAGGCTGGCCAGGACGCCGAGTGGAAGCCCACCGGGCACACCGATGACCTGGTGCAGAAGGACTCCGTGGACCTCAACAATCGCAACCCCCGTCTGTTGAAGGCTCCTAGTGGTGTGCGTCAGTGGCTGCGAATTCTGGTCTGGGCCCTGATCATTTGCTCCGGCCTGGCCTTCCTGGTCTGCATGTGGCTGCCCCACGTTCCAATCTGGGCCACCATCGCCATCGCGGCGGTCTTCTGCCTGGGCGTACTGGGGCTCTTCCTGGTCGGCGGCAACCGGGACAATCCCCGACTGGACTCCTACGGAACGGCCCTGTGACCATGACCGAAAGCGTGGCAGAAAAGCAGGCTGTGCTCATGCAGCATGTGGGATTCCGCCGTCAGGGCCGGGTCATTCTTGATGATGTCAATCTTGAGGTGGGCCGCGGGCAGAAGTGGGTACTCTTCGGACCCAACGGCGTGGGCAAATCCACCCTGGTGGCCATGATGAGCACCAGAGGCTTCCCCAGCACCGGCAGCGTAGAGATCCTGGGCAACCGGCTGGGCAAGGTGAACGTCTTCTCCTACCGGCATCGGATTGGTCTGGCCTCGGCTGGCCTGGCCAAGACCATCAGCCCCCAGGAGGATCCCTACGACGTGGTGCTGACCGCCTTCAGCGACACTACCGGCCGCTGGAGGGAGACCTTCACGGCCGAGCAGGAGGAGGCCACCCTGGCCTTGATGGATCGGTTCGGCATCGCCTACCTCAAGGGCAAGCGCATGTACCGGCTCTCCGAGGGGGAGCGCGGCCGGGTGCTGATATGCCGGGCGCTGATGGCCAATCCCGACCTGCTCATTCTGGACGAGCCGACCACAGGACTGGACCTGGGTGGCCGTGAGCTGGTGCTCAGGGCCTTGAGCGACATAGGCAGGGAGGACAGGGACAGGACGGTCATCCTGGTCACCCACCGGCTTGAGGAGATTCCTCTGGGCTTCGATCGGATAGCCATGATGGGACGACGTCCTGTGGACACTGCAGACACAGGCGATCCGGATCCTGGCACCATCGTCTACCAGGGGCCCCTGGAGGGTGGACTGACCGGTCCACGCCTGAGCGAGCTCTTCGGTCTGGAACTGACCGTGGTCCACCGCGACGGACGTTGGGGTGCCTTCTCCGTCTGAAGACCACTTGCCGCCGAAGTTCTGACATGCCCGTATCAGCTCAAGGAATAGCAAATTCGTTCACCGAGGCGCGGGTATAGACTGTGGTGGTTTGTCTGCCCAGGGACCGCGGCAGACCTGTATGCGTGAAGGATGTTGACGTGATCAAGATATGGACCCGCTACCTGCGGCCTTACTGGCTCCAGGTGGCCGTTCTGGTGCTCTTTCAGGTGGCGCAGACGGCCTTGAACCTCTATCTGCCCAACCTGCAGGCGGACATCATCGACAAGGGCGTTGCCGTAGGCGACCAGGATGCCATCTACAGGATTGGCTGGGAGATGATGGGGATCACCGCCATTCAGATTGTGGCCAATGTGGTCGCCGTCTACTGCGCTACCCGTCTGTCCATGAGGATGGGCTACGAGCTGCGCAGGGACCTGTTTGCCTCGGTGGAGGGCTTCAGCCTCAACGAGATCGAGCGCTTCTCGGCGGGATCCCTGATCACACGCACCACCAATGACGTTCAGCAGATGCAGATGACTACCATGCAGACCCTGATGATCATCCTGCAGGCCCCGGTCATGCTGATCGGCGGTCTGGTTTTGGCCTTGCGCCAAGACGGCCCCCTGACCTGGTCGTTGGCGGTCATCGTCCCCCTTATCCTCTTGGTGGCCCTGGTACTCATGGGCAGGATGGGACCCCTGTTCACCCGCTTGCAGAACATGCTGGATTCCGTCAACCGTCTGGTCCGTGAGCAGATCTCAGGCGTGCGGGTCATCCGCGCCTTCGTCCGTGAGAAGACCGAGGCGGCACGTTTCGACAAAGCGAACCGCGACGTCTATGGTGTTCTGATCTCCACCGGCCGGCTGATGAGCATGATGGTGCCGCTCATGTGGTTCCTGCTGAACATGTCCAATGTGGCCATCATGTGGTTCGGCGGCCGCCGCATCGACTCCGGGGCTATGCAGATCGGCGCCCTGCAGGCCTTCATCCAGTACCTGATGATCATCCTGTCAGGCCTGATGATGGCCGCCATGATGTCAGTCATGCTGCCCAGGGCCGCTGTGGCCGCCCGAAGGATCAACGAGGTCCTGGAGGCCACCAGCGAGATTGCAGCACCCGAGCATCCCTACCGCAACGAGCACCCCCAGGGACTGCTGGAGTTCAAGCACGTGGACTTCAGCTACCCGGGCGCCCAGGACCCGGTCCTTTCGGACATCTCATTCACCGCACGGCCGGGGACAACCACGGCAATTATCGGGGCCACGGGATCCGGCAAGTCCACCATCATCAGACTTTCCAACCGCATGTTCGACGTCACCGATGGCCAGGTCCTGGTGGACGGGCACGACGTGCGTGAGTACGACCCTGACCAGCTGGCCCTGATATTCGGGCCAGTCCCGCAAAAAGCCACTCTCTTCACCGGGACCATCCGCGACAACATGCACTATGGTGACCCCGACGCCGACGACGACCGCATTTGGGAAGCCTTGCGCATTGCCCAGGCCGAGGACTTTGTGCGTGAGATCCCCGAGGGCCTGGATGCCCGTGTGTCCGAGGGTGGTACCAACTTCTCTGGCGGGCAGAAGCAGCGTCTTTGCATGGCCAGGGCCATCCTGCGCAATCCCCGCATCTACACCTTCGACGACTCCTTCTCCGCACTGGACATGACCACCGACCGGGCCCTGCACGAGGCCCTGGTGCCGGTCACCCGAGAGGCCACGCAGATCGTCGTGGCCCAGCGGGCGGCCTCTATCCGCGAGGCCGACCAGATTCTGGTCCTGGACCGTGGACGCATCGTCGGCCGGGGCACCCACGACCAGCTCATGAAGGACTGCCCAACCTACCAGGAGATCGTCCAATCCCAGGGCGGTCAGGGTCCCGACGTGGAAGAGCTCAGCATTGACGAGGGGAGGGCCGAGTAGATGGCAAAGGACTTGAGCGTAAATACAGGCTCGCAGGCCGTGGGCGGTCGCCGTCACACCGTGGGCCGGCTGGTCCATTATCTGTTGGCCAGCCCCTGGAGGGTCATCGTCATGGTCCTCGCCGGCATGACCGCCGTGGCCATGATTGTCATCGGTCCCAAGGTAATGGGCGAGGCCACCAACGTCCTCTTCGAGGGGCTATTGGGGTCCATGCTGGTCAAGATGGGCGCCAAGCCCGGCACTCCCAAGCAGGCTGTGGTCACCTATCTGCAGTCTCGCGGTCAGGACAAGTTCGCCCGGATGATCGACTCCATGAACGTCCAGGTGGGCGTGGGGATCGACTGGGGGCGCTTCGGCACTATCCTCATGTTCGTCATCGGCATCTACCTGGTCTCCATCCTGGTCAGGCTGGTGCAGAACTTCCTGATGACCCGGCTGGTCTCAGACGCGGTCTATACCATGCGCAGACAGATTGAGGACAAGCTGGACCGGCTACCCCTGCAGTACTTCGATCGGACCCCGCGCGGCGAGGTCATGAGCCGGACCACCAACGACATCGACAACATCTCGGGCACCCTGCAGCAGATTCTGGGCGAGCTGATCTTCTCGGTCTTTTCCATCATCGGCGCCTTCATCATGATGCTGACCATCTCGCCCCTGCTGACACTGATCGCCTTCATCATTATCCCGGTCATGGCACTGTGCGCGGGCTTCATCCTCAAGAAGACCCAGCCCCAGTTCACCCGGCAGTGGATCCGTACCGGCCAGGTCAACAGCCACGTGGAGGAGATGTTCTCCGGTCACATGGTGGTTCGGGCCTTCGGCCATCAGCGTAAGGCTGAAGAGGAGTTCGAGGAGCGCAACCAGGAGCTCTATCAGGCCAGCTTCAAGGCCTCCTTCTTCTCGGCTCTGGTCACGCCCATGTCTACCTTCTTCGGCAACCTGAGCTTCGTGATCGTGGTCATCATCGGCGGCGTGCACGTGCTCAACGGCAGCATGAGTCTGGGCGGTCTGCAGGCCTTCACCCAGTACACCCGTCAGGCCTCACAACCTATCGGTCAGCTGGCCTCCATGGGCACCATGCTCCAGTCCTCCCTGGCCTCCTGCCGCAGGGTCTTCGACTTTCTGGACGAGGCAGAGGAGGTGCCGGACATCGAGCATCCCGACCATCTGGGCCAGGAGACCGGAGGCAAGGTCGAGGGCCATGTCCGCTTCGACCATGTCCGCTTCTCCTATGATCCGGCCGAACCGCTGATTAAAGACCTTTCCATTGAGGCCAAACCTGGACAGACCATAGCCATCGTCGGGCCCACCGGGGCGGGCAAGACGACCCTGGTCAACCTGCTCATGCGCTTCTACGAGATCCAGGGCGGGCGCATCACCATCGACGGCGTGGACACCTCCAGGGTGACCCGTCACGACCTGCGAAGCCACTTCGGTATGGTCCTGCAGGACACCTGGCTCTTTGACGGGACCGTCCGCGACAACCTGCTCTACGGGCTGGACGAGGGACAGACCATCCCAGAGCAGACCATGATCGACGGGGCCAAGGCCACCCACGTGGACGAGTTCATCCGCAAGCTGCCCCAGGGCTACGATACGGTCCTCAATGAGGACAGCAGCGAGCTAAGCCAGGGTGAACGCCAGCTGATGACCATCTGCCGGGCTTTCCTGTCTGACCCCGACATCCTGATCCTGGACGAGGCCACATCCTCGGTGGACACCAGGACCGAGCTGCTGGTCCAGCAGGCTATGAATACTCTGCGCAAGGGCAGGACTTCCTTCGTCATAGCGCACAGGCTGTCCACCATCCGCGACGCCGACCTGATTCTGGTGGTCAACCACGGCTCGGTGGTTGAGCAGGGCACCCATGACCAGCTGCTGGAGCGCGGAGGCGCCTATGCATCCCTCTACAACTCCCAGTTCACCAAGGGCGAGGAGGGCTGAGGAGGCATGAGCCTTAGACGCGGTCCGCTGAGCGTAGGGGAACGGGTCCAGCTGACCGACCGGCGTGGCCGCAAGCTGACGGTCATGCTGGAACCAGGCGGTTTGACCCAGACCGACCATGGCCTCCTGCCGCACGAGGCCATGATTGGCCTGCCCGAGGGATCCGTGGTAGTGACTATCTCGGCCGACAAGTGGCGGCAGATGCGCCACAAACAGGATGCCAGTACTGACACAGAAGCGCCTGACAGGGCCAAGCCTTGGAAGTCCTCACGAGGCATCGGGGGATGGGCTTTCACTGTTATGCGTCCACGGCTTGAGGACTACATTCTCTCCATGCCTCGGGGCGCTCAGATCATGTACCCCAAGGATGTGGCTCGAGTCATCCTTCTGGGCGACATCCGTCCCGGCATGAGGGTTCTGGAGTCAGGAGCCGGCTCAGGGGCCATGAGTCTGGGACTTCTGGATGCCATTGGCACAGAGGGGAAGCTGACCAGCATTGAACGGCGGGAGGAGTTCGCCCGGGTGGCTATGGGCAACGCCACCGTCTTCTTTGGGCAGCGCCCAGCCCAGTGGGATCTGCGTACCGGCGACTTTGATGCCATTGCTGCAGACCTGCCAGAGGACGGATTCGACCGTATCGTTCTGGACATGCTGGACCCATGGAACCGTCTGGAACAGGCCTATCGTGTCATGGCCCCCGGCGGCGTGCTGACCGCCTACGTGACCACCACCACCCAGCTTAGCCGGCTGGCCGAGGCCCTGCGCGCCGACGGACGGTGGACTGAGCCAGAAATCATGGAGAGTCTGGAGCGCTCCTGGAAGGCCGACGGCCTAGCGGTCCGGCCAGAGCATGAGATGATCGGACACACCGGCTTCCTCTTGATTAGCAGAGCCATGGCTCCGGGCCAGCAGGCTCTTCGCAAGCATGTCCGGGCCACCAAGGACTACCAAACCGATGTGGATCAGAGCCGGCGGCCTGACACGATTAGTAAATTCAGTCAGGAGCGTGAGATGCAGGACGTGGAGGATCTGGAGCTGCGCCGGGTCTCCGATCGTAAGCTGCGCAAGGTGTTGCGCGACCTGGACCATCAGGTGCGCACCCTGCAGGGAGGCCAGGGTCAGGAAGGCTGATCGCCCATGACCCGCATCTTCAGTCAGCTCTGCCATAATGGAAAAGATGCCTGATTTGAACTTCGGGAAAGGAAGCATGCATGGGTTTACGAAAAGGACTGAAGGCCGAGGATCTGCGCAGGTGTAGCCGAACTCTTATGCTTATGCGTCACGCCAAGACCGATCGCCAGGGGTCACAGGGCGATCGCAGCCGTCAGCTGACCGACCGTGGCCAGAAACAGGCCCGGATCATGGGCCGTGGATTGACTGCTTTGGGTCTGGTTCCCGACCGCATTATCTGCTCGGGTGCGCCCCGAGCCCGTCAGACCCTGGACGGCATGCTCAAACCTCTGGGTGACGGACCCCGTGTCGATTACCGGGAATCCCTCTACGAATCGGGCATGCAGGCAGTCTTCGACGAACTGGCGCAGACCGAGGACCGTGACCGCCGGGTCCTGATCCTAGGGCACGAGCCCACCATGTCTATCTGCTCACAGTGGCTGGCCGAGGACAACTCCGATCCCGATCTTTTGGACCTGCTCAATCTTGGACTGCCCCCGGCCACCATGGTTCTTCTGGGCTCTGAGCGACCCTTGACCGACTGGGGAACCCATCAGGCCCGTTTGCTTGGCATTCTTGGCCCGCAGGACCTGGAGGACTGACTGGCGGAACGAGCTATAGGCAACCCTTCAGAGGCAGTCTTAGTGACCAACAGTCCTCTGCCCGTAGTCCTGTCGTTATCGATTCAAGTTATGGCGACACCTTATTTGCACCAATTACCCGCCTCCCCCCGCCGCTGATAGGCTGACCGAAGACATCAGGACGAAACTGGGAGGTTTCATGGCAGCGATTACATCCGTGTCCGGGTTCCCTCGCATCGGTGCGCATCGTGAACTCAAGAGGGCCATCGAGGGCTACTGGAAGGGCGAACGGAATCTGGACGAGGTCCGGCGCACGGCCGCGGACCTGCGTGCCAGGCATTGGCAGCTTCAGCAGGAGGCTGGCGTCGACCTGATTCCCGTCAATGATTTCAGCTACTACGACCAGGTCTTGGATACTTCTATCCTCCTGGGCGTCGTGCCTGAGCGCTATCGAAAGCTGGGCTTGGGCCCCGAGGACACCCTCTTCGCCATGGGCCGCGGCTACCAGGGGGAGCAGGGTGACGTGACCGCCCTGCCTATGAAGAAGTGGTTCACCACCAACTACCACTACCTGGTTCCCGAGATCGATCAGGACACCAAAATCGTTCTTGAAGGCGACAAGCCCTTCAAAGAGTTCCAGGAGGCGCGCGAGCAGGGCGTCGCCGCCAAGCCGGTGCTGATCGGCCCATACACCTTCCTCAAGCTGGCACGCGGCCCCCAGGGCGAGCTGCTGGATCCCGACCCGGCACTGGACCAGGACCTGGCCAAAGCCTATGCGACTATTCTGGAGCGGTTCATCGGCCTTAACGCCGACTGGGTGCAGCTGGACGAACCCTACCTGGTCCTGGACAAGGAACGGGGCGACCAGGATCTCTTCGAGACCCTCTACCAGCCCATTCTCAAAGCCCGCGAGAGTGACAAGGGCAAGGTCCGTATCCTCCTCAACACCTACTTCGGCCATGTGGGCGACTGCTACGATCGGCTGGCTGACCTTGGCTTCGATGGCATCGGCCTGGATCTGGTCGAGGGCAGGGATGAGAATCTGGCGGCCCTGAAGGAGCACGGCGTGCCGGATGGAACCACCATCTTTGCCGGCCTGGTCAACGGTCGCAACATCTGGCGCAACGACTACGCAGTCAGCCTGGGCTTGCTGGATGCCCTGCACCAGGTGACCTCGAACGTGGTGGTGTCCACCGCATGCTCCCTCCTGCATGTGCCCTACACCGTGGCCGACGAGGATGGGCTGGATGCCGACACCGTGCGGCCTCACTTCGCTTTCGCCCTGGAGAAGCTGGGCGAGCTGCACGACCTGGCTCAGCTGGCTGATGCCGACGAGGATCAACGCCGTTCCAGCAAGGCTCTTGCCGATAACCAGAGACTCTTCGACGGCAGCCGCGTACAGCCCGACCCCCAGGTGCAGCAACGCCTGGCCGGTCTTAAGGACGAGGACTTTGTACGCACCCCGGCTCGGCCCGAGCGCCAGAGGTTCCAGGCCCAGGAGCTGGGTTTGCCCCTGCTGCCAACCACCACCATCGGCTCCTTCCCCCAGACCGCCGAGGTCCGCGCCGAGCGGGCCCGCCTTCGCAAGAAGGAGATCAGCCAGGAGGACTACGACAGCTTCATCGCCCGCAAAATCGACCAGGTCATCGACCACCAGGAGCAGATCGGCCTGGATGTTCTGGTCCATGGCGAGTTCGAGCGCAACGACATGGTCGAATACTTCGGCCAGAACCTCAAGGGCTATCTGTTCACCCGGAATGCCTGGGTCCAGTCTTATGGCACCCGTTGCGTCAAGCCTCCCATCGTCTGGGGGGACATTTCCCGCGCCCGGCCCATCACCGTGCGCTGGTCCTCATACGCCCAGTCCCGTACCAACCATGTGGTCAAAGGGATGCTGACCGGTCCGGTGACCATCCTCAACTGGTCCTGGCCCCGCGAGGACATCGATCACAAGCAGCAGACCCGCCAGCTGGCCCTGGCCATTCGTGATGAGGTCCTGGACTTGGAGGCTGCGGGCATCCGCATCATCCAGATCGACGAGGCCGCCCTGCGCGAGAAGCTGCCGCTAAGGCGCTCCGACTGGCACAGCCGATACCTGGACTGGGCCATTCCCGCCTTCCGGCTGGTACATTCCGGGGTTAAACCCACTACCCAAATTCACACCCACATGTGCTACTCGGAGTTCAACGACATCATCAAGGACATTGATGCCATGGACGCCGATGTGATCTCCTTCGAAGCCTCCCGCTCCGATCTGACCGTTCTTGATGCCATTCAGGAGGCCAAGTTCGAGACCGAGGCAGGCCCTGGAGTCTACGACATCCACTCGCCGCGCATCCCCTCCACCGAGGAGATCGTGGACCGGATCCACGCCATACTGAAGAAGCTCGATGCGGCCAAGGTATGGATCAATCCCGACTGCGGACTCAAGACCCGAGGCGATAAGGAGACCTGGCCCAGCCTGGAGCACATGGTGGCCGCCGCCCATCAGGTGCGCGCGGAGCTATCGTCCAGTCAGGAGTCGGATCATGCATGAGCCTATCTTTTCCCTGGAGGTCTTTCCCCCCAAGCGTGATGCCCCGGTGGGCACCATCTATGACACCCTGGATGGGCTTGAGGGGCTGATGCCCGACTTCATCTCGGTGACTTACGGGACCGGTCGGCGCTCGGATCGCACGGCCACGGCCCGCATAGCCAAGACCATACATACCGAATATGGCATCCCTGCCGTGGCGCACTTGACCGCCCAGTATGCGGACCGCGAGGTGATCGACCAGGCACTGGACATGTTTGATGACGCAGGGGTGGCAGCGGTGCTGGCCCTACGCGGCGACAGCGTGGAGGGCCGTGAGCCCGCCGGAGTATTCGAACATGCTAGCGACCTTGCAGCCTACATCCGCTCCCGTCGGCCCAACCTGTCGATATACGGAGCTTGTTATCCGGAGACCCACCCGGAGGCCGCCTCGCCCGAGGAGGACATGGAGAATCTGCGAATCAAGGTCGATTCCGGCGTGGATCATCTGGTTTCGCAACTCTTCTACGACAACGCTGATTTTCTGGACTTCCTGGACCGGGCAAGGGCAGCCGGCATCCAGGTGCCCATTGAGGCTGGCATCATGCCCATCACCAACGAGGGCCAGGTACGGCACATGAGCGAAGTCTGCAAGGCGCGGATTCCGGCTGCGGTTGAGTCCATCCTGGGACGTTGGGGCGACGACCGGGCCAGCCTGCGCGAGGCGGGCATCATCTACGCCTCACAGCAGATCGCCGACCTAGTGGCCCATGGAGTGGACGGCATCCACCTCTATTCCATGAACCACTCCGGCGTCACCAGACGCATCTGGCACAACGTCCGTCATCTCTTCCGACAGGTTGGCGCCAAGGAGGAGCCGGTCAGTAGCCAGAAATGACCGAATAAAAGCAGTTGAGACCCCGCATCGATGACCGTAAAAGCGTGATTTCCAGCTTTCAGCGAGGCTTTCGGCCTTGATCATCGGTGCGGGGCCTCAGCCATGGGCAGGCTTTGAGCGCAACTCTGTTCAGCGGCGGTATTATGCCAATCAACAGCCCAAGAACCATCGCTCCGATGGTTATCCAGGAGGCCAGATCACGTCCCAACAGAATGAGAATCACCACCATACCGACCCCGACCAGAGGTAAGACCGGTGTCCAGCGTTGTTGCGAATTGGTAAGTCGGTCGTTTTTCTTCGGCAGAAGTCCGCAAATCAGTCCCCATGCCAGTCCTATCAGGGCACAGACGACGGTCAGGAGGATATCGGTCAGTTGCATTCTAGGATTCCTTCGTTCATGATTGTTCGGGTAAGGCTTTTCTGGCGCCACACATGACCGCTATGCGTTCGAAAACAGCGCAAACGTCCAGCAAATCGCGACGGATGGAGAATGCTGCGGCCCTCGGAACGCATCCTCTTAATGTAGTTGAGCAACTCAACGGACTGCATGACAGACAAGGAGGCCATCGGCTCGTCCATTTGCATCAGGATAGCCGTTTCATGCATTCCAGGTCACTTCCTCTACGATGATCGACCTGCGGACTTTGTTGACACATCAATGTGTTTGTGGGCGCTATCGACAGCTATCCTAGCCGCCACAGAGCGAAACCGATAATGGGTGGCGGATAGTAAGCACCTCTATAGAAACCATGGTGTCAGGGAAAGCGTACGTTGAAGGGTCTACCCGCGGGGATTTAGAAACAGGTCTCAGGTCGTGCTCAGAATGCCTCCCAGGACCACTACCTCGGAATTCGTTGCATTGTTGATGTGGATAACGGTGTCACCTATGATCCGCCTACATTGGCTATTGTATCCTTTCTCTGGTTGAGGCAGCGCAGAACGTCAGCCTGTTTACAGGGCCCATTCTGATTTTCACTACATATACTGCGCATTTCGGGATGGCCGCAAGGGCTGACGACCCGTCACCCCTATAATGCCTGTACCGGTTCTGCAGATATCAGAGGCGTTGCGGAGCCTGAGGAAAGGCAGGGGATAAGTCATGGCAGATCCGGCGCGACCGTCCACTTCGACCCTAATACACCTCGGGCTGCACGACCTGGACAAGGCCCGGGTCAGGCTGGATCGGCTTGCCCGCATGGTGGACGATCAGGAGCTGGAGCAAACCCTGGTCCAGAGCCTCGACCAGGCCTGTGATCCGGACGAAGCCCTTGCTGGGCTGATACGAATTCTGGAGCAGTATCCACAGGGAGCTCGGCCGGACTTTCTTGCCGGATCCCCAATGGAAAACCAAGAGGCTGCCCAGTCGCTGATCAGGGTGTTGGGGGCCTCGGAGGCCATGGGCCGACTGATGCGCTCGCGGCCGGAGTTGGTAGAGGCGGCCACCTTCGACCCTGACCACCTGGCTGACTGCACGGCGGAAACCAGACAGAAGCGGGTTCTTGACGCCTTGGATAAGGCGGAGGCAAATTCGGACTCCGTGCCCTCGCTGGCGACCTACGCCGATGCGCTGCGGTTCGAATACCGGCTGCAGCTGGCTGCCGTCATGGCCCGGGATCTGGCAGCAGAGGATCCTCTAGAGCTGGAGCCGGAAATCAGCCGCGCTTTGTCGGACATGGCCGACGCTGCAATACAAGGGGCTCTGAGCATCGCCAGTCGTCAGGTTCCCAATGCGGATTCATGCCGTCTGACGGTCATTGGCATGGGCAAGCTGGGTGCCCAGGAACTCAACTACGTGTCCGATGTGGATCTCATGTACTTGGTGGAGCCGGCCTCGGGGGCGGACACAAGCGAGACAGATCCCATCGCCGTGGGTACTGCCAAGGCCGTCCTCCTGCAGCGGGTCTGCCAGTCGGTCATCCCCGGTTCGACGGAGCCGCCGCTCTGGAAGGTCGATACTACCCTGAGGCCCGAGGGACGTGACGGCCCTCTGGTGCGCCGTCTGGCCTCCTACGCTGACTACTATGCCCAATGGGCTGAGAATTGGGAGTTCCAGGCTCTGCTCAAGGCCCGTCCGGTTGCGGGCGACAAGGACCTGGGCGAGGACTATTCGGCCATGGTCGAGCCCTTGGTCTGGGGAGCATGTCAGCGACCCAACTTCGTCTACGATTGCCAGCGGATGCGCCAGCGTGTGGAGCGGCTGATACCAGAGGACCGCAAGGAGCGCGAGATTAAGTTGGGCCAGGGCGGACTGCGGGACGTGGAATTCACCGTCCAAATGCTCCAGCTGGTTCATGGCTCCAGCGACGAGGATCTGCATTGTCCTGCCACCCTGGATGCCCTGCAGGCCCTGTCGCGCGGCGGCTACATTTCACGCAAGCACGGCGATCAGCTGGACCATGACTACCGGTTTGAGCGGGTCATGGAGCATCGTCTGCAGATGTGGCAGCTGCGTCGCACCCACCTCTTTCCAAAAATCAACCGTTCAGGCGCCCCTGGCCATCGGCCACCCAACCTGGAAGAGCTGGAGAATAACCGTGATCTTCGGCGACTGGCCCGGGCCTTCGGACTGCATGCCGACCAGATGCTGGCCCAATACCAAGCCACCAGAATCGAGGTCCGCAACCTTCACCAGGCCATCTATTTCCGTCCCATGCTGCCCATCAACGCCCAGGTGGACGAGGATGAGGTCAGCCTGCGCCCCCAGGCGGCACGTGCCCGATTCGCATCTATTGGCTTCGCGGACCCTGATGCAGCCATTCGCCATGTCACGGCCCTGACCACAGGGGTCACTCGATCGGCACGTATCAACCGGATTCTCATGCCCGCCGTCCTTCAGTGGCTGGGGGAGGGGCAAGACCCTGACATGGGACTCCTGGGCTGGCGAACCCTGGAGGAGCACTTCGGCGGCAAGAGCACCTACCTGGGCTTTCTACGGGACTCCACCTCCGCAGCCCGCCGCCTCTGCCATATCCTGTCCAACTCGCGTTACCTGTCCGGCGCCCTGGCTCGATCCGTCCAGTCGGTGACCTGGCTGGGTCACGATCAGGATATGATCCCCCGTGATCGAGCCACCTTGGACAAGCGCGCTGCAGCTTACCGAACCCGGCATGCGGACTCGCTGGAGGATTTCGCCACTGCAGTGCGGGCCATGCGCCGCCAGGAAATCGAGCGGATCGGGTTGGGCTGGATGAGCGGTGTGAACGATCAGCAGGCCTGCTTAGCGGGCATGTCCGATGTTTACGATGCAGCTATCGATGCCGCCCTGGACTGGGCCGTGGACCACCGTCTGGGTCAGACAGGTTCGAGTGATGAAGAACCGCGTCAAGCGCCGGCAGAAATGGCCCTGATTGCCATGGGCCGTTACGGGGGCAGGGAGGTCAACTTCAACTCGGACGCCGACATCATGCTGGTATACCGTCCCGCATCAGGCGCCGACCAGGACCAGACGGCTGAATTCGCACGTGGCGTGACTGCCGATCTGCGGGCCGTCCTGGCTGGACCGGCCAGCCTGGAGCCCGGCATCGACCTGGACTTCGACCTGCGTCCCGAAGGACGTCAGGGGCCTCTGGTGCGTTCCCTGGACTCCTACCAGCGCTACTACCGCGACTGGTCAGAAACCTGGGAACATCAGGCCCTGATCCGTGCCAGATTCGCAGCTGGGAATGCTGCTCTGGCCAAGGATTTTCTGGAGGGTATAGCCAATCCGCTTCGCTACCCCGAGCAGCCGCCCAATGAGGAGGAGCTAGGGCAGATCCGCCGCCTCAAGGCCCGAATGGAGGCGGAGCGACTTCCGCGCGGCGTGCGTCGGGATCGGCATCTGAAGCTGGGTCGGGGAGGGCTGTCTGACGTGGAATGGACGGTTCAGCTCCTCCAGCTGCGTCACGCCCACGATCTGCCTGAGCTACAGGTCACCGGGACGCTGACCGCCTTGGATGCCTTGGAGTCTGCGGGACTCATAGAGGCCAAGGATGCCAAGGCCCTGCGCCGCAGCTGGGTGCTCTGCACCGCAGCCCGGAACGCCAACTTCCTCTGGTCCGGTCGTGTCTCCCAGGCGGACATCCTGCCCGACGACGGGCAGGTTCTGGGGGGCATCGCGGTCTGCCTGGGCTACCCGGCCCACCGGGGCCAGCACTTCGTCAACGAGCTGCTGGCGGCCATGCGCCGCTGTAGGCAGGTCATGGAACGACTCTTTTACGGCCGCTGACTCTGGGTCCATCCGGGGTCGTATGCTTGTTCAGGTCACATAAGGTGGCCACCTTGAGGAAGGTGAGCCGTTGTCCCAACAAGTTGATCACGCATCCAACACCTCTTCCGCCGTCGTTCCGCTTCGTGGGCGAAGTGTGGTTACCCTCGACGACATTCCCATGACCCAGATCCTGGACCTGCTGGATCGTGCGGCCTACATAGACACCCATCGCCGTCAGGTGGCCCACACCTGCGACGGCCGGGTCCTGGCCACGCTCTTCTATGAACCCAGCACCCGCACACGGCTCAGCTTCGAGACGGCCATGCTCCGTCTGGGAGGTCAGGTCATAGGATTCGCCGGCGCCCAGCTGGCCAGCGTTTCCAAGGGGGAGTCCATCAGCGACACTCTGAAGACGGTCTCCAACTACGCTGACATCGTGGCCATCCGCCACCCTAAGGAGGGTGCTGCCTTGGTGGCCTCCCAGGCAGCCACGGTCCCAGTCATCAACGCCGGTGACGGTGGGCACATGCACCCGACCCAAACCCTGACCGACCTGGCCACCATCCGTGCCCGCAAGGGTCGGCTGAACCACCTGACCATCGGTCTGTGTGGGGACCTGACCTTCGGTCGTACCGTCCACTCCCTGATCACCACCCTCTGCCGACTGGGCCACGTGGACTTCGTCCTGATCAGCCCCGACGAGCTGCGCACTCCCGAATACGTTCTGGAACGGATCCGCTCTTCGGCCGATTGCACCTACTGTGAGACCGGGGATCTGAACGGTGTCATCGGCGACTTGGACGTGCTCTATATGACCCGCGTCCAGCAGGAGCGATTCTTCAACGAAGACGACTACCTGCGTCTGCGTGACACCTACATTCTGGATGCCGACAAGCTTCGGGCTGCGCGCCCCGACATGGCCATCCTCCATCCGTTGCCCAGGGTCAACGAAATTGCC
>NZ_JBVPQK010000025.1:0-18507 GCF_058197115.1 Bifidobacterium sp. POST2/T3 (B1) | reverse complement strand
GACAAGGGCGATGTCTACACGCAGCTGAAGATCGACGAGGTCTCCAACCTGGGTGCTGCCAAGATCCGTCTGCGCTCGCTGAAGGCCGCCATGGACGAACGCCATCAGCGTGATCTGGCCCAGGAGGACAGCGAAAGCCAGAAGGAAACCGCCGCTATGGAGCAGGCGCCCGCGAAGGTCGCGGTCAAGGATGCTGACCCATTGCCTGACATGGTTCAGGTGGAGGATTCATCCGATTCGCAAGGTCCGCAAGATTCTCAAGAGCCTGCCGGACATATCGAAGCAGCAGGTGTGGATGCGTCCGACCAGCTGAAATCCGACGGGTTCCGGTCCACCAACGCGCAGAAGATCAACCTATCCCAGCGCAAGGCCGACATTGTGGCTCTGGCCCGGTTCGTGGCTTTGCACGACAAGAGCGATCAGGGTCTGATAGGCCTCCACCCCATGGGCATCAGGCCCATCCGGGAGACCATGGCATCGCGGCAAAAGGTGCAGGAGGCTGAAAGCAGGTCGGAAGAGCATCCAGCCGACCAGGGCAAAAATGTTCAGGCTAGCGGAGCCGCTGCCAAGCCGACCCTGTCCAAGTACGCCACTGAGCATCGCTTCACCAAGGAAATGGGGCATAAATTCACAGTGGTAGCGCCGCAGATGTCTCCGGTGCACTTCTCCCTCCTGGAGGCGGTCTTCTCCAGTGCCGACTACCACTTCGAGCTCCTGAAGCATGCCACGGCAGAAGACATCAACACCGGGGTTAAGTACGTCAACAACGATGCCTGCTTCCCTGCCATCATCGTGGTGGGGCAGCTGGTCAACGCCTTCCTGTCCGGCAGATTCGACCCGCACAAGTGTGCAGTCATCGTCACCCAGACCGGTGGCATGTGCAGGGCCACCAACTACTATGGCCTTCTGCGCAAGGCCATGGCTGATGCGGGCTATGGCTACGTCCCGATCATTACGCTGAGCGTCCAGGGATTCCGGGCCAACCCTGGTCTTCAGGTAACCCCAGCCCTGCTGCACCGCGCCGTCAAGGCTTTCTACCTGGGCGATGCCATGATCGAGTGCCTGCTCAGGGTTCGCCCCTACGAGCAGGAGCCCGGATCAGCCAACAAGCTCTACAAGCTCTGGGACACGATCTGCAAGGAGACCATCGAGCACCACGGGTACTCCAAGACTGCCAAGAAGGTGTACGGCCACGGCTATCTGCCCTATGGCACGCTGATGAAGCGGATGATCCGGGCCTTCGACCAGCTGCCGCTGCGCAATATTCCCCGCAAGCCCCGGGTGGGCGTAGTCGGGGAGATTCTGGTCAAGTACCATCCCGATGCCAACAACCACGTGGTTGACCTGATTGAGAGCCAGGGCTGCGAGGCCGTGCTCCCCGGTGTCTGCGACTTCATGGTCAACGGCATCTCCAACGCCGAATGGAATGAAGAGATGCTGGGGACAGGCGGCCAGGTGGGTGTCAAGAAGATCGTCCTCAAGGCTGCGGATGTCTACCGTGCCCCGATGATTGCCGGCTTCAAGGCTTCCCATGGGAAGTTCGACATCCCCGCCCACATCAGCGATCTGAGGGAGAAGGCCGCCTCGGTCACCTCCTTGGGTGTTCAAGCCGGAGAGGGCTGGCTCCTGACTGGAGAGATCATCGAGCTTATTCAGTCCGGTGCTCCCAACATCGTCTGCGCACAACCCTTCGCGTGCCTGCCCAACCATGTGACTGGACGTGGCATGTTCGGCAAAATACGCAGGACCTACCCGGAGGCCAACATTGTCTCGATTGACTACGATCCCGGCGCCTCGGAGGCCAACCAGCTCAACAGGATCAAGCTGATGATCGCCGCTGCCAAGAAGCCGGGCGACCAGCAAAAGCTCAGCCAGGACCATAAAGCCGACGACGGCTTCCAAGCAACGGAGGCGACCGGTCTGGATGCGGGGCAGGCAGCACCCGTCCAGGACGAGGAGAAGGTTCTGGAGAGCCTGTAGCCGCTAGGCCGAGGCCGGTGTTTGGAGCCAACGCGTCGGCCTTGGAATTGCTGAACCACGAAGATCAAGGAAATAGGGGGGGGTTCCCATGACCAGCCGCGAAGAGATCAAGGCTCTGCTGGATACCGACCAGATATACATTGCCGATACACCCGAAATGAAGCAGGTCCAGGACGCCCAGCAGGATCTGGTCTTTGAGTTCAACGCCTGTCGTCCCAGCCAGGTGGAAAAGAAGCAGGACCTCTGCAGGCAGATGTTCGGTTCGTTTGGCCAAGGCAGTTGGATTGAGGGACCGGTGCGGGCCAACTGGGCCTGCAACACCTACTGGGGAAGCAAATGCTATGCCAACTTCAACCTGGTTCTGGTTGACGATGGACGCATTGACATAGGCGACCACGCCATGTTCGGACCAAACGTCACCATCGTCACCACCGGGCACACCATTCGCCCCGATATACGTGCCTATGGAACGCCCCAGTTCACGGTTCCGGTCAGCATTGGCAGGAATGTGTGGATCGGAGCAGGCGCCATCATCATGCCGGGAGTGACCATCGGAGACAACACGGTCATCGGGGCAGGATCCCTGGTCACCAAGGACATCCCTTCCGACGTGGTCGCCTACGGCCATCCCTGCAAGGTCGTCCGCCCCATCAATGACCACGATTATGAATTCTTCTGGAGGGATCGCCGGTTTCAGCCGCCTTATGATGCCCGGCCCTTCATAATGGATTAGGCGGGTTGATTGAGAGCTGGCTCCCTGGATTCCTCTGCAGTCTGGTGTCTGGCATCCGTGTGCTGGTTTAATTCCGGCGGGCACGGTTTTAGCCTCGGCGATGCCTGGGTTTGATCAGCTCCTTGAACCGGTCCCATTCTCGGACGTAGCCGATTCTCGGCTCGCGCACCACTGAGGGTATACGGTAGCCTTCCTCACGGCTATTGTTTTCGCTCTGCCGGGATGTGTCTTTATCCTGGTGACTGAAACATCAAGTGACCTGTCCTCTCCGGGTATTCCGGCTGGGCGAATGGGTATATAGAAACGCTATGCAAAGGAGCAGAAGATTCATGAATAAGAAGGCAGAACTGATCTGGATAGCAACCACTCGCCAGCAAGCCATGCAGGAACATCCTCTGGCACTTTCGACTCTGGAGTCATCGCCCGATCTGGAATGCACCGGCGGTAAGTTGCAGGCTCTGCGAGGGTTTGGCGGCTGCTTCAATGAGCTGGGGTGGCTGCCCTTGCAGGAGTTGGGGGAGGAGAAACGTGAGGGGGTCATCCGTGAGCTCTTCAGCCCGGACGAGCTGAATCTGACCTTCAATAGGACCCCGGTGGGCGCCAACGACTTCGCCGCGAGTTGGTACAGCTACGACGAGACTGACGGCGACTATGACCTGGAGCATTTCAGCGTCGACCACGACGAGCAGACCCTGATTCCATACATCCGACAGGCCCAGAAGTATCAGCCGAACATGGGACTGTTTGCCAGCCCTTGGAGTCCGCCCACCTGGATGAAACGGCCCAAGGTCTACAATTTCGGGCGAATCGACATGAGCGAGCGCAATCTCACTGCATATGCCCGCTATCTTCTGGAATATGTGCGCGAGTATGACCGCCGCGGCATTCACATCGACCAGCTTCATGTGCAGAATGAGGTTTTTGCGGATCAGAAGTTCCCCTCCTGCCTCTGGTCCAGCGATGACATGCGCATCTTCATCCGCGACTATCTGGGTCCCCTCTTCGCCAAGGAGGCGCCGGACACGGCCATCTTCTTAGGAACTCTCAATGGTCCCGAGGATATGAAATTCGGTCCCGAAGGCATGATCCTGGAGAACTACAACCGGTATGTGGACAACATCCTTTTCGATGAGGACTGCCGTAGGTACATCGCCGGCATCGGTTACCAGTGGGCCGGCCAGCATGTCATCGAGCGCACCCGCCAGTCCTGGCCTGAGATCGAGCTGGAGCAGACCGAGTCCGAATGCGGCATGGGCGGCAACACCTGGGAGTACGCCGAATACGTCTTCTCGCTGGTCAACCGGTACCTTCGGGCCGGAGCCACCTGCTACACCTACTGGAACATGGTCCTGGGCCAGGGCATATCCACTTGGGGCTGGCGGCAGAATTCGCTCTTTTCCATCGACACCGCCACCGGCCAGGTCAGGCGCAATCCCGAGTACTACGTCATGCGCCACTACTCGCACTATGTGCGCCCGGGCGCTCGCCTGCTGGATACTCGCGGCCATTTCAGTTCCATGGCCACCGCCTTCGAAAATCCGGATGGATCGGTCGTTGTCGTGGCCCAGAACGCCCTGGACCGCGCCATGCCCTTCTCCTTCTCTGGACCCGGAGGGGATAGCGAAAGGAGCCAAGGTTTCCAAGTGACCCTGGAGCCACGATCTTTCAACACCTTCGTCCTATGAATTGAATCTCGTGGATTAAGATTGGAGTTCATCATGTCAGACCACGTGGTTCGGACCACGGACCACCCAGCTTTCCAAGGTAACAGGCGCCTTCCGGACAGGCTCATCTTCGGATGCTCCTACTACGACGAATATATGGTTTATGAGCGGGTGGACAAGGACATGTCCATGATGAAGTCCGTCGGTATCACAACCATGCGTATTCCCGAATCCACTTCGGGAACCTTGGAGTCTTAGCTTGGTGCATTCGATTTCAGCCATGTGGGCCGAGTACTGGATGCCGAAAGGCGCTTCGGCATCCAGGTCATCGTGGGTACACCTACCCATGCCGTCCCCGTCTGGCTGGCAAGGACTCCCTGACCACCATGTAAGAAAGCGGGAATTATAAGCTAGACGGATGACAGAATCTGAGGCCTGTCCAATCCGGGATTCGCGACCCTTCTGCGTAGACTAGAGTGGTGATGATGAGGCATAGAGTTTCGTACGCTCACCTGGGTGCGAAGGTGAACCCAAAACATGTGGCCAGCCTGGTCGACTACTTCGAATCCGGGTGCAAACCTGATAGCGAATTCCGCTATGGTGTCGAAATAGAGCATCTGCCTGTGCGCAGAGGGGACGACAAGGCTGCCTGTTATTATGGCCGGGACGGCGTGGAGAACCTTCTGAAGGATTTGCGCCCCTACTACAGGCACGAAGAGGAGTATTGGGAGAATGGCCACCTTCTGGGTCTGGGCAGACCGCTGATGAAGGTCTCCCTGGAACCGGGGAGTCAGGTCGAATCATCCATAGGGCCCTGTGGAACCCTGGGTGAGTTGGTTGATCTCTACCAGTCCTTCCGTCAGGAACTTGACCCGATTGCCTCCAGAATGGGATTCCGCCTGGTTAACTACGGCTATCAGCCACGGTCCGGCTATGCCGATATCAGCGTGGTTCCCAAGGACCGCTATGCGGCCATGACCGACTACCTAGGTCGAGTGGGTCAGTATGGCCTCTGCATGATGAGGTGCTCGGCATCCACGCAGGTAAGCATCGACTATCGGGATGAGGCCGATGCCGTGGCCAAGCTCAGGGTGGGAACCGCACTGGGACCAGTGATCTCATGGTTCTTCAAGAATTCACCTTGGTTCGAAGGCGGACCCAACCCCTATCCCCTCCTGCGTCAGCGAATCTGGGATTTCACTGACTTTCAGAGAACCAACCTATCCCCAGGCCTCTTCGATCCTGACTTTGGCTGGGAGGATTACGCGGTGGATGTCTTGTCGACCCCGCTCATGTACGTGGATTTGACACATACGCCCGAAGCGGCCGGGTTGGGACACGAAGGTCTTTGCCGCGTGGCCTTCAAGGACAACGCTGCGGATGTTTACCCGGACCGCCGCCTAAACGACTACGAGGTGGGTCACATCTTATCCACCCACTTCAATGACGTCCGTCTGAAGAAGATCGTGGAACTTAGGCATTGGGACTCTTTACCCATAGCCCGAGCGATTCGTCTGACCGGAGTGGTCGGGGACACCTTCTACGACCAAGCCCAGTTTGAGCGGTTGACGGCTTTCTGTTCTCAGCTGGAGGAAGCTGACGTTTTCGCAGCCAAGGCCGACCTCCAGGCCAGGGGATCCCAGGCCAGGCCTTACGGAAAATCGCTGGATGAGTGGGGAAACCTGCTTGGTGTGGAAGACAGCCTGGCAAACTTGCCTGGCGACCCGGTACACCCTGATGTCTTCCAGGTCTAGGGTGGGCGGTCTGGTTCTGCCGGGTTCATGCCCCAGTACGACTGTGGCGATATGGAATGGGATTCTTTCCCTCAGCGATAGCCGCTCCAGGTGGGCAGGGGGAAGATGACCTCCTCACAGGCGGCCCAGAGCTGATTAAGGTCCTGACCGGGGGTGCGCAACCAGCGCAGCTGGATTCCGTCCATCATGCTGTATCCAGCTTGGAGTAATGGACGCAGACTTGTGCCCTCCGGCAGGGCCCAGCGAATATTCATGGCAGTGTCGATGCTGCCGCGCTCGCGGTCCTCGAAATAGGCATGAGCTGGGTGGTGTGGATCAAGGGCCTCGGCGCTCAGGGTCGAGAACATGTGGACCAGAGCTGGGCGACCGGCGTTGATGGCGACCACCTGCCGCCACATTTCGGCCAGGAGGGGTTGGTCCTTGCTCCTGATGAGGCGGTCCAGCACCCGGTCCGTCTCGGAGTCGTATATCTCGTTCATTACTAGGTGCAGGAGGCCGTCCTTGCTGCCTACATGATGGAGGACTCCGGCCTTGGTCATGTGGACCCGGTCGGCTATACCCTGCAGGGTGGTCCCGTAATATCCCCTCATGCCGAAGGATGCGACTGCAGCCTCGATGATGGCCTGCCTGCTGGCGCGCCCGCGTCGGCGGGGCAACCTATCATCTGCTCTTTTGCCGCTGTCCCTGTCCGCCATCGCAGTCTCTTTCCGCCCCCACTAACTAGTTCAGTCCAAACCACCCGGTCAGGAACTCAGTTATAGGAAGGTTACCAACCATCTGGTTACCTGTGAAGCCATGCGTTGGTGGTGTGTCGACCCTATGAAAATGCTAATCTACCTACCAATTGGTCAGTGCCGTGAGATTCGTCAGATTGGTCCTCTTGACCCTGGTTTGGCTTTCCGGAACGGGCTCCGGAAGGGCCTTGGGCAGAGTACGGACCTGCACGACTGGCTGAGAGATACACCGAGTGTGTATGCGAAAAGGAACGTAACAGGCAAGGAAGCATGGAGCGGAGAGTATGAGTAACACAGAATATCCCACAGTCAAAGATTTGACCCTTGAGGAGAAGGCCAGTCTGACATCGGGGCAGGATGCCTGGCATCTGCAGTCGGTGGAAGGCAAGGGGATTCCCGGGTACATGATCACCGACGGTCCCCATGGCTTGCGCAAGGCCGACAGTTCTACAGGCAATGTAGATGTGAACCAATCGGTCCCCGCCACCTGCTTCCCACCAGCTGCGGGAATGGCCAGCTCTTGGGACACGGACCTTGTTGACCGGGTGGGTCAGGCCATGGCCGAGGAGTGTATCCAAGAAAAGGTGGCGGTTATCCTGGGCCCCGGCGTGAACATCAAACGCAATCCCCTTGGTGGCCGTTGCTTCGAATTCTGGTCGGAAGACCCCTATTTGGCTGGCCACGAGGCAGTGGGAATCGTCACCGGCGTCCAGTCCAAGGGGGTGGGAACCTCGCTGAAGCACTTCGCCGTCAACAACCAGGAGACCAACCGAATGCACGTGTCGGCCAGGGTGGGTCAGCGTGCCCTACGTGAGATATATCTACCGGCCTTTGAACACATCGTCAAGGCCGCCCAGCCTTGGACGGTCATGTGCGCCTACAATCGTGTCAACGGGGTCCATGCCGCCCAGGACAGCTGGCTCCTCACCAAGGTTCTGCGGGACGAGTGGGGGTTCAAGGGGATCGTAATGAGCGACTGGGGGGCCGACCATGATCGGGTGGCATCCCTCAATGCTGGCCTGAACCTGGAGATGCCACCCAGCTTCACCGATGACCAGGTCGTCAAAGCGGTACAGGATGGCCGCTTGTCCGAAAACCAACTGAACCGGATGGCTCAGGGGATGATTGACCTGGTCAACAAGACCCGTCCGGCCATGCAGACCCAGGGCTATAAATACGACGTGGAGGCCCACAATCAGGTAGCGCGTCAGGCAGCCCTGGAATCCATGGTCCTTCTCAAGAATGAGGGGGGTATTCTTCCGGTCAAGCAGGGAGAATCCGTGGCTGTGATCGGCGAGTTCGCCCGCACCCCCCGCTATCAGGGTGGCGGATCCTCCCACATCACCCCGACCAGGATCACCAGCTTCCTGGATGCCGCGGCAGACAGGGGACAGGTCGTTGACTTCGCCCCCGGGTTCACCCTTGATGAGGCTGAACAGGACCAGAGCCTGACGAACCAGGCACTCCAGGCCGCCTCCAAGGCCGATAAGGTTCTTCTCTTCATGGGGCTCCCCGAGGAGGCCGAGTCTGAGGGATTCGACAGGAAAACCCTGGACATCCCCGCCAAACAAATCGAACTCCTGGAGGCCATCTCCAGTGTCAACCCAAACGTTGCAGTCATACTCTCCAACGGATCCGTGGTCTCTCTGACCCCCTGGAGGGACCAGGCCAGAGGGATTATCGAGGCCTGGCTCCTGGGTCAGAACGGCGGGCAGGCCCTGGCTGACGTAATATACGGGGATGTCTCTCCGTCGGGCAAGCTGGCCCAGACCATCCCCATGGACCTCTATGACGACCCCTCGATGGTCAACTGGCCTGGTGAGGAAGGCCATGTGGACTACGGTGAGGGCATCTATGTGGGCTATCGCTACTATGACACCTTCCACAAGGAGGTGGCCTACCCCTTCGGCTTTGGTCTGAGTTACTCCGAATTCAAGATTGACGATATCCGCGCCCTTCCTGACGGAAGGGGAGGAGTGCGTGTGACGGCACGGGTGAGCAACCTATCAGACATGGACGGCGCCCAAGTGGTTCAGGTCTATGTGGCTCCGCGCTCGCATCGGGTCTCACGCCCGGTCCACGAACTCAAGGGGTTTAGGAGGGTTTTCCTCAAGGCAGGGCAGAGCGCTGAAGTCGTCATCGACTTGGTTTCCCGGGCCTTTGCATACTGGTCGGAGGCATACGGCGACTGGCATGTGGAGAAAGGGACCTATGGAATCCAGGTGGGCTCCTCCAGCCGCGACATAAGCGCACAGGTGGACCTGGACCTGCCCGGTGACGGCAAGCGGCTTCCCCTGAACGAATGGTCCACCCTGCGCGAATGGGAGGATGATCCGGTCGGCGGGCCCATCGTCCAGAAGATGAAAGCCGAGGGGGAGGCCGGCCGTCTGCCTAAGTTGGATGACGCGGATGATTCTCCCGCTTCCTTCCTGGCTGGCATGCCGATTAATTCATTTTCCGTCCTGGTTGGCGAAGGAGGTACGAGGATGACCTCCTTCCTCTTAGATGAATACGCGCGCCAGACCGGGGCCCAGTGAGTCCGAAACCCATATTCGGGTCGCTGTTATCCAGTCAATGGACACGGGGAGATCGGCGGCCGGATGGTTCGATGCCAGACCGATCGATCAATGCAGAGACAGAGATATGGATCAAGATGAGGCTCGAGAAGGAACAAGAATGGCAGAGATGAAAACCGAAGATCAACGTCCGATCAGGGGTATGCCGTACCAGGATTCGACCCTGCCCGAGGGGGAAAGGACCCAGGATCTCCTGTCCAGGATGACACTGGAGGAGAAAGTGGGCCAGATGATGCAGCTGGAGGGAAGGAAGGAGTGGTTGCCGGATCTCATACTGCGCAGACATGTCGGATCCATCCTCCACACCAGCCCCGATGATCTGCCCGGGGCACTGACTATGGCCGTCCAGGAGACCCGGCTGGGGATTCCCCTGATAGTAGGCGACGACTGCATACATGGGTACTCCTTCTGGCCTGGGGCCACCATCTTCCCCAGCCAGCTGGGCATGGCGACTTCATGGGACCCCGAACGGGTCCGTCAGGCGGCCAGGGTCACGGCCGAGGAGGTGTCGGCGACCGGGGTCCATTGGACCTTCTCGCCGGTCCTCTGCATCAGCAGGGACACTCGTTGGGGCCGGGTGGATGAGACCTTTGGGGAGGACCCCCTCCTGATCGGGGACTTGGCCTCGGCCATGGTCAAGGGTTACCAGGGGGGAGCCAAGGCCGGAGAGCCCCTCCCCGAGGACGCTATCATGGCCTGCGCCAAGCATTTCGCGGGTTATTCGGAGACCCAGGGGGGCAGGGATGCCAGTGAGGCCGACCTTTCCCACCGCAAGCTCATGTCGTGGTTCCTGCCCCCGTTCGAGCGGGTCGCCAGGGAGGGCTGCGGATCATTTATGCTGGGTTATGAAGCCATTGACGGTACTCCGGTCACTCTGAACCACTGGCTCCTGGATGAGGTCCTGAGGGGGCAGTGGGGCTACCGGGGGATGCTGGTGACGGACTGGGACAACGTGGGCCGCACCGTGTGGGAGCAACATATAGAGCCCGACTACACTCATGCGGCAGCTGATGCTGTCAAGGCCGGCAACGATCTGATGATGACCACCCCCCAGTTTTACGAAGGGGCCTTGGAGGCCGTCCGTTCCGGCATTCTGGAGGAGGACCAGCTGGATCAGGCCGTGGGCAGGATTCTGGCCGTCAAGTTCCGGCTGGGACTATTCGAGAATCCCCGTCTGCCCGACCGGGAGAGAATCCGGACGATCATAGGTTCCCAGGAGCACAAACGCACCAACTTGGAACTGACACGTGAATCGGTTGTTCTTCTGCGCAACGACGGTTCTCTCCCTCTGAAGGCCGAAATGGTACCGCGACATGAGGAGGGTGTCCATAGGCTGGCCGTGGTAGGACCTCTGGCCGATGATGCACAGTCCCAGTTGGGAGACTGGGCCGGGGCTTCGGGCCAGGTGGCCTGGATGCGCCAAGGCCAACCCAGGGAGATGATCGTTACGGTTCGTGACGGTCTGACCTCCCTCCTTCCTGACGGTTGGAAAGTGGACTATGCCCGAGGGGCGGATATTATTACCATGGTGGACGATCCTGCCGGCCCGACCTTCCATGATGGCCAGCCCAGGCCCAAGATCGCCCAGTCAGCTCCCACAGATCAGGACCAGCTGGATCAAGCCGTCCAGACGGCCAGGCGGTCTGATGCGGTCATCGCCGTCGTCGGTGACCTGGTCCAACTGACGGGGGAGGGGCGGTCGACGGCTACCCTCGAACTTATGGGTGGGCAGGCTGACCTGATCCGAGCCCTTGTCGATGTCTGCAGCCAGGAGGACAAGCCCTTTTGCCTGGTTCTAATGAGTTCCAAGCCCCTGGTCCTTCCGGCCGAGGCCGACCTTGCTAACGCTCTAATCTGGGCACCTAGCCCCGGTATGGAGGGTGGAAGGGCCATAGCTGAGATTATCCTGGGCCTGACCGAACCCTCGGGTCGCCTGCCCATCTCCATGCCCCGGCACGTGGGCCAGCTACCGGTTTACTACAATCAGATCCGTGGTCAGCATGGCAACCGATACGCCGACTTGACCCAGGATCCCGCCTTCGTCTTCGGCGAAGGCCTGTCGTACACGACCTTTGAATATGGACGCCCCACGATCGAGGGAGGTCCCGGCCCCTTTGCCCACGACCAAATTATCCACGCCAGTATCCCATTGACAAATACCGGCGACCGACCCGGTGTGGAGGTGGTCCAGGCTTATGTGAGGGATCTTGTTACATCGGTCACCTGGGCAGACCGAGAGCTCAAGGCCTATAAGAGGGTCAGCTTGGAACCCGGTCAGACCGCCCAGGTCGAATTGGACATTCCGGTCTCCACCTGTTCCATCGTCGACTCTTCAGCCCACCGGGTCGTCGAGGATGGGGAGTTCGATCTCCTGATCGGTCACTCCTCCAATGAGGACGACCTCCAAGCGGTCCGGTTCAGTGTGGCCGGGGTCCAGTCCGCCTAAGGCCAAGGGGCACAATTGGTCCCATCACAGCAATCCGGCCCCGAAGGGCTTACCGGAGGTGATTCCCCGGCACTTCCTTCGGGGCCGGATCGTCCCTATCGTTACGCCATCTCGAGGCGGCTGCATTATAAATCGATTCTCTTTGACTAATTACTTACTCATGAGTAAGATAAATTCTGTAAGTGGAAATCCAATCTGATTCGTATGGGATGGCCCGCCGCGCAGGAGCGGTTCGCTATCTACACCGCCGCTCAATGTTGAGGGACGGGCGAGGCGAAAGGAGCAAGGTTGCAAGTGGAATCCGTACATCCAACAATCCCATCGCGGGGGGGGGGCTTATAAGCCACTGGTTTTCCCGCTTCAGGCGTCAGTGGCAGTTGCAGGTCATGATCGCTCCAGGCATCCTCTTCATGGTGGTCTTCAACTTCATTCCAATATATGGTCTGGTGCTGGCCTTCAAGAACTACACCGTCGTCGATACCATCGGTGACTCCCCTTGGGTGGGCCTGGACAACTTCCGGATTATTTTGTCGGACAAATACTTCTGGGATTCCGTCTGGAACACCCTGGGCATCAGTTCAATTAAATTGATACTGGGCTTCATTCTGCCCATCATCCTGGCCGTCATGATTTACGAGGTTCCCTGGGGGCCCTTCAAGAAAATCGTGCAGACCCTGACCTACCTGCCCCACTTCTTCTCCTGGATCATTCTGGGAGGCATGATGATCAGCTGGCTCTCATCCAACGGTCTGCTCAACCAGATACTTCAGATTTTTGGCTTCCAGGCCAATACGAACTACCTTCTGGATGCGGGCAAATATTGGGGGATAGCCTCCTTGTCAGACGTGTGGAAAGAGGCCGGGTGGGGTACCATCCTCTACCTGGCAGTCATGTCCAACATCGACCCTTCCCTTTATGAGGCGGCGGAGATGGACGGGGCATCCAAGATCCAGCGGATATGGCACATTACCTTGCCTGAAATCAGCGGGATGGTCACCCTCAATCTGATCCTCTCCGTATCGGCTCTCTTCAATTCCAACTTGGACCAGACCCTAGTCCTGATGAACTCTCAGAACCAGCCCAAGGCGGAGGTTATCAACTCATACGTCTACAGAATGGGTCTGACCCAGGGCGACTTCTCCTATGCCACAGCCGTCGGCCTGGGGGTTTCAGTCATATCGGTCATCCTCCTGGTGGCCACCAACCTGTTGAGCAAGAGACTCAACGACAACCAGTCGGTGCTCTGAGGAGGAACCATGTCCAAAGTCAAACAAGATGCGGCTTCTGTCGCTCCGAGCCGGAGGATCCGCCACAGTTCGGTCACCTTTACCATCGTCAACTGCGCCCTTCTGGTGGTCTTCACCCTCCTGATCGTTGTACCGGTATGGAACATCGTCATCTCATCATTCTCCTCCTCCAAGGCCCTGGGGGTTGGGGTGGCCTTCTGGCCCAAGGAGTTTTCCTTGGACAACTACACCTATGTCCTGAAGGACAAGACCATGTGGAACGCCCTGTTCATTTCTGTAGCCAAGACGGCGGTGGGAGTGGTATGTCACACCCTCTTTTGCGCTCTCTTCGCCTACCCGATGAGCAAGGCCTACCTAGCAGGGCGCAAGCTCTACTCGGCCATGGGGATCGTGACCATGTTCTTCTCCGGTGGGATGATTCCCACCTTCCTCCTGATCAAGTCCTTGGGGCTGCTCAACACCTTCTGGGTATATATAATCCCGGCCCTCTTCAGCTATTACGACATCATCATCCTGATGAACTTCTTCCGCCAGATTCCTGACTCCCTGATGGAGTCGGCCAGGATCGACGGTGCGAGTGAATGGAGGGTTTTCCGGTCGGTGGTCCTCCCCTTGTCGATGCCTGGGGTCGCCACTATCGGCCTCTTCCACGGGGTGGCCCAATGGAACGATTTCATGACCACCAAACTTTATGTCAACAATGAGGCCCTCTACCCGCTTCAGATGCGCCTGTACGACATAATCGTCCAATCCCAAGCGGCCACACAGAACGCCAACATGGGTCATCTGGTCCTGGATACAACCTCGCGCGGAGTCAGGCTGTCTACCATCATCATCACGGTTCTGCCCATCCTGGTGCTTTACCCCTTCGTTCAGCGGTATTTCATCAGCGGTTCCATGGCCGGTGCGGTCAAGGGCTGACTGGTCGTCACGGATCGAGAAGAGCTAAGGAGCATTCATGCGTAAGAAAACGATTTTGTGCAGAAGGTTGAAGTCCCTCTGCGCGGTGGTGATGATCCCAGCGGTCTTGGGTGGTCTTGCGGCCTGCGGGATCGACAACAGCTACACATCGCACACGGTGGCCAAGTTGCCAGCCCCGGCCTACAGTCCTTCACCCGACAAGCCGGCCTGGCAGATCGACGGACGTAAGGACAACAAGCTCCTGTGGTATGTCAACGCCGATTGGTGGAACAAGTCCTTCGGAAAGGACATGATCACCCGCCAGATCAAAAAGGACCTGAATGTGGACATCGAGTTCGTCACGGGAGATGACAGCAAACTCAATACTTATTTCGCCGGCGGTGACCTGCCGGATCTGATCACCGTCCTGGACGCCAACTCCCGGGTGGTCAAGGCAGCCAAGAACTGGGCATACCCCCTTGATGACCTGGCCGACAAGTACGACCCGTACTTCCACAAGGTGACGGCCAAACAGACCATGGACTGGTATCGTCAAGACGATGGGAAAACCTACGGATACCCCTCTTATTCCAACACGGAGAAAGACTACGGGGACGGGACCGTGCATGCCTCAAGCGGTTTCATTATCCGCAAGGATGTGTTGGCTGCCATCGGAAAGCAGGATTTCACCACCCCGGAGGGTTTTCTGGCTGGGATGAGGGCTATCAAGGAGAAGTTCCCCGACCTGATCCCCTTTGGCTTCAATGAGTTCAACGGGACCAACTCCTCTCTGGACGTGACCTTGCAGAACACTCTGGGAGTCCCGACCACCAAGGCCGGCCATCGCTTTTACGATCGAAGGGAGGACAAGGACTATCTGACCTGGCTGGACACCTTCCGCCGTTTGCACGCTGCGGGTGGGATATCCGATGATTCCTTCGCTGATGACGGTGATGCCTTCAATGAGAAGATACAGTCGGGCAAGTATGCCAGTATATTCATGGCCAGCGTGGTCAACCACGGCCTCTGGCTCCAGACGTGGGCCACCGCCCATCCCGACAGCCAGTATGTGGCTATCGACGGTCTGCGCAGCACTCAGGGGCGCAAACCCACACTAACCGATGCTGGTCTGAGCGGCTGGACCATAAACTTCATCAGCAAGGGTTGCCGGAATCCCTCCAAGGCCATCCAGGTCTTCACCTACCTTCTGAGCGACTATGGGCAGATGTTGGTCAACTATGGGTTTGAGGGGAAGACCTACACCAGGGGGCCGGGCAATATTGTCAGGTGGACACCCGAAGCCAACAAGGTTAGGTTGACCGACAGCAAGAAGTGGCAGAATGAATACCGTATGGCCGAATTCGTTCTCTTTGGCCACGATCGCTACAAGGCGCTCAACCCGGATTCCTTTACCGACGCGGTCCGCCAGATCCAGAATTTCGGACAGCCTTGGCTGACCACCCAGTACGAGATAGAGAACATAGCCCCCGACCAGGGCACCCTCCAGGCCCGTTCATTCTCGGCAATCGAGACCAAGTGGTCGACCACCCTGGTCTCCCTGATGAGGAGCGGGTCCGAAAAGGACTTCAAAAATCTGGTGGAGCAGTACGGCCAGTTCCAAAAGGAGAACAGGATTGACGAAATCAATAAGATACGAGATGCAAAGATCGCTGCCAACCTGAACAGGCTCAAGGGTTCGCAGACCAGGAGCTGAGGGAATGACGATTAGGATTTTCCTCAACAGCAGGGCAGGCCACGTGAGTGAAGAACTTGGGCCGGTTGGAAGGGGAGCCGTTGATTGGCGGGGCGGTCGACAGATAGGTGAAGGCTGTCCGAGCGTCATCCTGGCGACCGACTCCTCTGCCTACCTGGTTTGCTACCGTCTGCCTTCTCGAACCAGACGGTGCCTCATGAGGACCCTCTTCGACCTGACGCCGGTAATCAGCCTGTCTCTTCTGCACAACCCAATCTGGTTCTATGACTATTCCCACCACCCCTGCACTTACGACGACCCCACCGGTAGCCGGGAGGACAGGTTCCTTACAAATTTCTCCTTCAGTATCCGCAAGGATCTCTGCCGGGGTTTGGACCGTGCCGGTTTGCAAACGAATATCCCAGGATATGAGCACAACTGGTACCGGACACACCCATTGGACTTCATCGACATGGCGGGTGGGGTCCTAGACGGAATCGCCTGTTGCTGGTATGACATCAGACCCGAAAGTCAGGCGAAGGTCAGCGCGCCGAGGTCTGTTTACGGGGCCTATGTCACGGAGGGTTCGGAGGGAGAGTGGATACCCAGACTTCACCAGAACTTGGCCCGCCTGATGTCCATAGGTATCGAGTTCATGCGCCATAAGGCCCGCTGCCTGGTCCTGTGGAATCTCACGCTGGACAAGAAGGGCGGGCAGGTCATCGGTACCAGTACCTGTCGAGACCTGGTCACGGCGGACCGAAGAGGAAGGATCACCAGTAATCTGGACTACTGCGGTCTTGCCCGATTTAGTCGATTGATCAGGCCAGGCGACAGAAGGATCAGTATGGAACAGGCCGACTACCTGTCCGATTTTCCCCTTGGGAACACCGACGGAAGCCAGGTGGCTGTCCTTTACAACAGACGACGGAGGAAGATCAGAATTGGGGTCCGTTTCGTCCTCGGCCGCCGGAGTCAGGAGGCGGAACCGACCCTCTGGACCGTGATGGCTGTGACCCTTGTCTGCGGACCGGGCCCAGTGGAGGGCCTATGAGCAGGATCTTCGCTCTGGACGGTCCCCTTTACCGTTGCCTGGATAAGGGCTGGCAGCTCCTCAAGTTGAACCTTCTTTTTCTCGTCTCCTGCCTTCCCTTGGTGACGGTTGGGGCCGGACTGACTGCCCTTTTCGCTGTGGTTTTCGCCCTGCAGGAGGAGGGAACTGTCCGGGTGGGTGTCCGCTATTGGAAGGCTTTCAAGGCACGCCTGGCCAGGTCGACCCAGGTCTGGCTCCTGGTCGTGGCCGTGCTGACTGCCTTAGTGGGGGCTTACTTCCTTTTGGCAAATCTCACGCGGGGGTCTCAACCGGTCCTCCTTACCTTTATGGTCCTGGTGGCCTTCCTGCTCCTGGCGGCCATGCCCCTCTTCCCCCTCCTGGCCCTGGGTCTGTCCTCCGACCTTGGCGGAGCCGGAGCCTCCATTATGTCGGACCAGAGCCTCAAGAACCCCTCCCTTGGAAAGCTCCTGAGGACTTCGCTAGGTGTGGGGGTTGGGCATGTCCTGGAATGCGGAGGAATGTTCCTCCTCCTGGCCCTCACCTGCCTGCTTCCTATCTTCCTGCCTAGACTCTGGCCACTGTGGCTCCTTTTTGCCGGCTCCCTCCTGGCCTTCCTCCAGGCCTGGCTTTTTCGTCGAGCTTGCGGGGCCCTGCCGGTCCGAGCCCGTCCAGATCAGGCAAAAGGCAGAGGCAGTGAACGGTCCACAGGGGGTGATGGTCTTGATGGCGGAGACCGACCTGGCCCCGGCAGGCGATGAAGGGGAAGGAGAAGCTGGCATGATCCGGAAGGTGAAGAAGACAGATGGGCCGAGTGAGGGCGGGGACCACACCCGCCACCGCCCTGAGACTCTGCACAAGCGGGAAGAGATATTGAGGGCTGCCCTTGATGTCTTCGGCCGGAAGGGGGCTGCCAAGGGTACCCTTGAGGAGATTGCCGACAAGGTGGGAATGACTCGGGCCGGCATTCTCCACCATTTCGGTTCAAAGCGCAAGCTCCTGATCGAGGTCCTCAAGTATAACGATCAGGCCGAAGTGGCCGACCTGCCTGACAGGAAGATGCCAGGAGGTAGTGCAGGTTTCGATCACCTCTTGCAGACCATCGTCGACCATGCCCGCAATCCCGAGATCGCCCGCTCCTTCATCACTCTCTCTTCGGAATCCATCACCGAAGGGAATCCCGGCCACCCATTTTTCAGAGGGCGGTATGCCAATCTCCGTCAGGAGGTGGCCGAGTGGATAGTGCAGATGGGCCGCGATCAGGGAAAGGCAGTGGAACGGGATCTTGCACTGATGGCCTCTTCGTCCATACTGGCTCTTATGGACGGCCTCCAGCTTCAGTGGTTGATGGACGAGGGGGAGGAGGGGCAGATTGACATGGTCCAGACCCTCTCCTTCGCCATGCATGAGATTGTAGCGGCCGCGCTGGGAAACCCGATGACTGGCCGGGAGGGCGAACCGGACGCCGGGACAGGGGGGAGAGTGGGGGTGAGGGGGCCCAGTCAGCGGTGCGACGAAATGGGTCCGCCTGATGATTGTCCGCCTGGTGAACCGGATTCCCCTCTTTCCTTAGGCGATGATACTATCCATCCATAGTGGGCCTTGATCCGTTATCAGCGGGGAGCCCTCGGAAGAACGGGATCGCATGCGGCGGTCCTCAGTAGAACCGACGGGTGGGCCCGCACAGCCCAGTTCAAGCGGTCCGGCGCGGGTCATTGGCCGGGCAAGC
>NZ_JBVPQK010000024.1:0-18560 GCF_058197115.1 Bifidobacterium sp. POST2/T3 (B1) | reverse complement strand
GGCAATTTCGTTGACCCTGGGCAACGGATGGAGGATGGCCATGTCGGGGCGCGCAGCCCGAAGCTTGTCGGCATCCAAAATGTAGGTGTCGCGCAGACGCAGGTAGTCGTCCTCGTTGAAGAAGCGTTCCTGCTGGACGCGGGTCATGTAGAGCACGTCCAAGTCGCCGATGACCCCGTTTAGGTCTCCGGTCTCACGGTAGGTGCAGTCAGCCGATGAGCGGATCCTCTCCAGGACGTATTCGGGGGTGCGCAGCTCGTCGGGGCTTATCAGGACGAAGTCCACGTGGCCCAGGCGACAGAGGGTGGTAATCAGGGAGTGGACCGTGCGGCCGAAGGTCAGGTCCCCGCACAGGCCGATGGTCAGGTGGTTCAGCCGACCCTTGCGGGCACGGATAGTGGCCAGGTCGGTCAGGGTCTGGGTCGGATGCATGTGCCCGCCGTCGCCCGCGTTGATGACCGGGACCGCAGCCGCTTGGGAGGCTACCAGGGCGGCACCCTCCTTGGGGTGGCGGATGGCCACGATGTCGGCGTAGTTGGAGACCGTCTTCAGAGTGTCGCTGATGGACTCCCCTTTGGAAACGCTGGCCAGCTGGGCGCCGGCGAATCCGATGACCTGACCGCCCAGACGGAGCATGGCCGTCTCGAAGCTGAGCCGGGTTCGGGTGCTGGGTTCATAGAAGAGTGTGGCCAGGACCCGGCCGTCGCAGGTGTGGGCCACCTGACGGCGATGGGTGTCGATGTAGGCCGCACGATCCAGCAGGTCCAGGATCTGGGTCATGGGAATGTCGTCGAGAGTAACCACACTTCGCCCACGAAGCGGAACGACGGCAGAAGAGGTGTTGGATGCGTGATCAACTTGTTGGGACAACGGCTCACCTTCCTCAAGGTGGCCACCTTATGTGACCTGAACAAGCATACGACCCCGGATGGACCCAGGATCAGCTCCCGTAGAAGAGTCGTTCCATGACCTGCCTGCAGCGGCGCATGGCCGCCAGCAGCTCGTTGACAAAGCGCTGGCCCCGGTGGGCTGGGTAGCCCAAGCAGACCGCGATGCCTCCCAGAACCTGACCGTCGTCCGGCAGAATGTCCGCCTGGGAGACACGACCGGACCAGAGGAAGTTGGCGTTGCGGGCTGCTGTGCAGAGCACCCAGCTGCGGCGCAGTGCCTTAGCATCCTTGTCCTCGATAAGTCCTGCAACCTCCAGGGCGTCCAAGGCTGTCAAAGTGCCGGTGGCCTGCAGCTGCGGCAGATCGTGGGCGTGGCGCAGCTGGAGAAGCTGAACAGTCCACTCCACGTCAGACAGTCCTCCCCTGCCCAGCTTCAGATGCCGATCCCGACGCACGCCGCGCGGAAGTCGCTCAGCCTCCATTCGGGCCTTTAGACGGCGAATCTGCCCTAGCTCCTCCTCATTGGGCGGCTGCTCGGGGTAGCGAAGCGGATTTGCTATGCCCTCCAGAAAGTCCTTGGCCAAGCCGGCATTCCCGGCTGCGAATCTGGCCCTGATCAAGGCCTGATGTTCCCAGGTCTCCGACCAGTCGCGGTAGTAGTGCTGGTAGGAGTCCAGCGAACGCACCAGAGGCCCCTGACGTCCTTCAGGGCGCAGGTCAAAGTCCAGGTCGATGCCCGGCTCTAGGCTGGCTGGTCCAGCTAGAACAGCCCGCAGGTCCGCAGTCACGCCACGTGCGAATTCAGCCGCCTGGTCCTGGTCGGCGCCTGATGCGGGACGGTAGACCAGCATGATGTCGGCATCTGAGTTGAAGTTGACCTCCCTGCCTCCATAGCGGCCCATAGCAATCAGGGCCATCTCTGCCGGCGCATTAGTCTGTTCCAGACGGTGGTTCACGGCCCAGTCCAGGGCGGCATCGATGGCTGCATCGTAAACATCGGACATGCCCGCCAGGCAGGCCTGCTGATCGTCCACACCGCTCATCCAGCCCAACCCAATCCGCTCGATCTCCTGGCGGCGCATGGTCCGCACTGCGGTGGCGAAATCCTCCAGCGAGTCCGCATGCCGGGTTCGATAAGCTGCGGCGCGCTTGTCCAAGGTGGCTCGATCACGGGGGATCATATCCTGGTCATGGCCCAGCCAGGTCACCGACTGGACGGATTGGGCCAAGGCGCCGGACAGATAGCGCGAGTTGGACAGGACATGGCAGAGGCGGCGGGCGGCCGAGGTGGAGTCCCGTAGGAAGCCCAGGTAAGTGCTCTTGCCGCCGAAGTGCTCCTCCAGGGTTCGCCAGCCCAGAAGACCCATGTCCGGATCCTGCCCCTCCCCCAGCCATTGGAGGACGGCGGGCATGAGAATACGGTTGATCCTCGCCGACCGGGTGACCCCTGTGGTCAGTGCCGTGACGTGGCGGATGGCTGCATCGGGGTCGGCAAAGCCGATGGAGGCGAACCGGGCGCGGGCCGCCTGGGGGCGCAGGCTGACCTCGTCCTCGTCCACCTGGGCGTTGATGGGCAGCATGGGACGGAAGTAGATGGCCTGGTGAAGGTTGCGAACCTCGATTCTGGTGGCCTGGTATCGGGCCAGCATCTGGTCGGCATGCAGTCCGAAGGCACGGGCCAGCCGCCGCAGATCGCGGTTGTTCTCCAGCTCCTCCAGACTGGGCGGCCGTTTGCCGGGGGTGTCTGAACGGTTGATTTTCGGGAAGAGGTGGGTGCGGCGCAGCTGCCACATCTGCAGACGATGTTCCATGACCCGTTCGAACCGATAGTCATGGTCCAGCTGGTCGCCGTGCTTGCGTGAAATGTAACCGCCACGGGACAGGGCCTGCAGGGCATCCAGGGTGGCCGGACAACGCAGAACGTCGTCGCTGGAGCCGTGGACCAGCTGGAGCATCTGGACGGTGAATTCAACATCCCGCAGTCCGCCCTGGCCAAGCTTGATCTCCCGCTCCTTGCGGTTCTCGGGTATCAACCTCTCCACCCGCTGGCGCATCCGCTGGCAGTCGTAGACGAAGTTGGGTCGCTGGCAGGCACCCCAGACCAGGGGCGCGATCATGGCAGAGTATTCCTGTCCCAGGGCCTTGTCGCCCGCAACCGGACGGGCCTTGAGCAGGGCCTGGAACTCCCAATTCTCGGCCCATTGGGCATAGTAGTCAGCGTAGGAGGCCAGACGACGGACCAGGGGACCGTCACGTCCCTCGGGCCTAAGGGCGGTATCAACCTTCCAGAGCGGCGGCTCGGTCGAACCGGGGATGACCGACTGGCAGACCCGCTGCAGGAGGACGGCCATGGCAGTGCCCACGGCGATGGGATCGGACTGACTGGTGTCCGTCCCCGAGGCCGGCTCCACCACGTACATGAGATCCACATCGGACACGTAGTTGAGCTCCTGGGCGCCCAGCTTGCCCATGCCGATGACCGCCAGACGACATGAATCCGCATCGGGAACCTGACGGCAGGCAATGCTCAGAGCCCCTTGGAGCGCGGCATCGGCCATGTCGGACAGGGCCCGGCTGATTGCTGGCTCCAGCTCCAGAGGATCCTTGGCTGCCAGGTCCCGGGCCATGACTGCAGCCAGCTGCAGCCGGTATTCGAACCGCAGTGCATCGGCGTAGGCCGCCAGCGAGGGCACGGAGTCCGATTTTGCTTCCACCTTATCCAAGGCGTCAAGGACCCGCCTCTGCCTGGTTTCCGCCGGACAGTCAGCCAAGTGATCCGGATCCAGGGCAGCCGCCTCTACCAACTTCGGCCGCGAGCGCATCAGTCGGCCCATGGCCTCCGAGGCCCCCAGCACCCTGATCAGCGACTGGGCGGCCTCATGGTTTTCCCGTGGGGACCCGGAAAGAAAGTCCGGCCTGACTCCCTGCGGATACTGTTCGAGAATTCGCGTCAGCCCCGCAAGGGCTTCGTCCGGATCGCAGGCCTGTCCCAGGGCTTGGACCAGGGTTTGCGCCAGAGTCTGGTCGTCCACCAGACGGGCAAGCCGATCCAGCCGAACCCGGGCCTTGTCCAGGTCGTGCAGCCCAAGGTGGATCAGGGTCGAAGTGGTCGGTCGCACCGGATCTTCCATGACTTATCCCCTGCCTTTCCTCAGGCCCGCAACGGCTCTGATGTCTGCGGAACCGGTACAGGCATTATAGGGGTGACGGGTCGTCAGCCCTTGCGGCCCTCCAGAAAGGCGCAGACGGCACAGTGTACGAAATCATAGTGGGCCATGTCAGCGGCTGCCATCCTGCACAGCCTCAGCCGCGGAAAGGATCTGACGGCCAATGCCGGCTGATCATAGGTGACTCAGCCATCCGCATTGGCAATGCCATGAATCCCGAGGTGGTGGTCCTGGCAGGCATCCTGAACACAACCGAATACGTGTTCTTAGAGCCCCTTCGTGAAACTCTCCGGGGCATGCTTTCCCCCGACACCACAGTCTGCATAAAGGTGCTCCCTGCCCGCTATCTGATTACTGGATCCGCTCTTAAGGCGGCTATGATGGCTGTCAATGGCGTCGACGAGCACATTGATGTGTCCACAAAATTCGCAGGTCGATCATCGTAGAGGAGGTGACGCTGATTGCACGAAACCGCAGTCTTTCCGAAGATGGACGACCCATATGTCAGTTTCAAGTTCGCTGAAGCCCCCAAGCATGTCAAGCTGGATGTCTCCTCTAACCTCTTCTGCGGCGAACAACTGTGCGATCATCACCATTCCCGTGATGACGACAACATGCGTAGACACGCCGGTCAGGCCCTGTAGTTCTTTCCTCCCCGACCCTTACAGACCAACTCTTGCCGAATCTGCCAGTGGGGCAAAACAGACCGTATCAGACAACAGAACCTCAGCAATCATGAACGAAGGAATCCTAGAATGCAACTGGCCGATACCCTACTGACCATCGTCTGTGCCCTGATAGGACTGGCATGGGGAATGATATACGGACTTCTTCCGAAGAAAAACGACCGCCTGACCGACAGGCAGCAACGCTGGATACCGGTCTTATCCCTGATCGGCACTGGCCTGGTGGTGATTCTCATTCTGCTGGGACGCGATCTGGTATCCTGGATAACCATCGGAGTGATGGTCCTTGGGCTCGTGATTGGCATAATCCCGCCACTGAACAGAGTTGCACTCAAGATCTGGCCATGGCTGAGGCCCCGCACCGATGACCAAGGCCTAAAGCGTCGCTGAAAGCCGAAAATCACGCTTTTACGGTCATCGATGCGGGTGCTCCTCCGCCTTTATGCAGTTAGTTTTGGCTATTGACCCGCTCCTCTTTGGTGCCTACCTGCCGGAAAAGGTGGCGTACGTTGTGCCAGATGCGCCGGGTGACACCAGAGTGGTTCATGGAATACAGGTGAATGCCGTCCACCCCATGAGCCACCAGGTCGGCGATCTGCTGTGAGGCGTAGATGATGCCCGCCTCGCGCAAACTGGCCCGATCGTCGCCCCAACGCTCCAGGATGGACTCAACCGCAGCCGGGATTCGCGCCTTGCAGACCTCGCTCATGTGCCGTACCTGGCCCTCGTTAGTGATGGGCATGATGCCGGCCTCGATGGGCACCTGGATGCCGGCTGCCCGTGCCCGGTCCAGGAAGTCCAGAAAATCAGCATTGTCGTAGAAGAGTTGCGAAACCAGATGATCCACGCCGGAATCCACCTTGATTCGCAGATTCTCAATGTCCTCCTCGGGCGAGGCGGCCTCCGGGTGGGTCTCCGGATAACAGGCTCCGTATATCGACAGGTTGGGCCGACGGGACCGGATGTAGGCGGCAAGGTCGCTGGCATGTTCGAAGACTCCGGCAGGCTCACGACCCTCCACGCTGTCGCCTCGCAGGGCCAGCACCGCTGCTACACCTGCATCGTCGAACATGTCCAGAGCCTGATCGATCACCTCGCGGTCCGCGTACTGGGCAGTCAAGTGCGCTACAGCAGGGATGCCATACTCGGTATGGATGGTCTTGGCTATGCGGGCCGTGGCTGTGCGGTCTGAGCGCCTACCGGTCCCGTAGGTCACCGAGATGAAGTCGGGCATCAGTCCTTCCAGCCCATCCAGCGTGTCATAGATGGTGCCTACCGGAGCATCGCGCTTGGGTGGAAAGACCTCCAGGGAAAAGATGGGCTCATGCATGATCCGACTCCTGACTGGGCGATAGTTCCGCACGCACCTGATGGGCGGCGGCCACCATGTGCTCCAGGCTTGGCCAGGTCTCCTTATCGCCTCGGGTCTTGAGTCCGCAGTCGGGGTTGATCCAGACCTTGGCCGCGTCCAGCTTCTTCAGGATGGCATGGATCCGCTCCACGATCTCCTCGGTGGAGGGGATGCGCGGCGAGTGGATGTCGTAGACTCCGGGGCCTGCCTCGGTCTCGAACTTGGCCTCCTGGATGGCGTCCAGGACGGTCAGGTCGGAGCGGGAGGCTTCGAAGGAGATCACATCGGCGTCCATGGCATCAATGTCCTTGATGATGTCGTTGAATTCCGAGTAGCACATGTGGGTATGAATTTGAGTGGTGGGTTTAACCCCGGAATGAACCAGCCGGAAGGCTGGGATGGCCCAGTCCAGGTATCGGCTGTGCCAGTCGGAGCGCCGCAGCGGCAACTTCTCGCGCAGGGCGGCCTCGTCGATCTGTATGATGCGGATGCCAGCAGCTTCCAGGTCCAGGACCTCGTCACGGATGGCCAGGGCCAGCTGGCGGGTCTGCTGTTTGTGGTCAATATCTTCGCGGGGCCAGGACCAGTTGAGAATGGTCACCGGACCGGTCAGCATCCCCTTGACCACATGGTTGGTGCGGGACTGGGCGTATGAGGACCAGCGCACGGTGATGGGCCGGGCGCGGGAGATATCACCCCAGACGATGGGAGGCTTGACGCAGCGGGTGCCATAGGACTGTACCCAGGCGTTCCGGGTGAACAGGTAGCCCTTGAGGTTCTGGCCGAAGTATTCGACCATGTCGTTGCGCTCGAACTCGCCGTGGACCAGCACATCCAGGCCGATCTGCTCCTGGTGATCGATGACCTGGTCGATCTTGCGGGCGATGAAGTCGTCGTAGTCCTCCTGGCTGATTTCCTTCTTGCGCAGGCGGGCCCGCTCGGCGCGGACCTCGGCGGTCTGGGGGAAGGAGCCGATGGTGGTGGTGGGCAGCAGAGGCAGACCCAGCTCCTGGGCCTGGATCCTCTGTCGTTCGGGCCGGGCCGGGTTACGTACAAAGTCCTCGTCCTTAAGACCGGCCAGGCGCTGTTGCACCTGGGGGTCGGGCTGAACGCGGCTGCCGTCGAAGAGCTTCTGGTTGTCAGCAAGGGCCTTACTGGAGCGTCGCTGGTCTTCGCCGGCATCGGCCAGCTGGGCCAGATCGTGCAGCTCGCCCAGCTTCTCCAGGGCGAAGGCGAAGTGGGGCCGCACGGTGTCGGCATCCAGCCCATCCTCGTCGGCCACCGTGTAAGGCACGTGCAGGAGGGAACATGCGGTTGACACCACCACATTCGAGGTCCCCTGGTGCAGAGCGTCCAGGAGGCCCAGGCTGACTGCATAGTCGTTGCGCCAGATGTTGCGGCCGTTGACCAGGCCAGCGAAGATGGTGGTTCTCTCGGGCACGCCGTGCTCCTTGAGGGCCGCCAGATTCTCATCCCTGCCCTCGACCAGATCCAGGCCGATCCCGTCGAAGCCCAGGTCAGTCAGTTGGTCATAGCAGTCGCCCACATGGCCGAAGTAGGTGTTAAGCAGAATACGGACCTTGCCCTGGTCACTTTGGCGGGCCTTGAGAATGGGCTGGTAGAGGGTATCGAAGAGGTCCTGGTCGCCCGGTTCTTTGTCCAGGACCAGGTAGGGCTCGTCCAGCTGTACCCAGTCGGCGCCCAGTCCGATGAACCGTTCCAGTATGGTCGCATAGGCCTTGGCCAAATCCTGGACCAGTGCCGGGTCAGGATCCAGCAGCTCGCCCTGGGGACCGCGTGCCAGCTTGAGGAAGGTGTATGGTCCGATCAGCACCGGCTTAGCGGCGATGCCCTGCTCGCGCGCCTCCTGGAACTCCTTGAAGGGTTTGTCGCCTTCCAGGGCGATTTTGGTGTCCTGATCGATCTCGGGAACCAGGTAGTGGTAATTGGTGGTGAACCACTTCTTCATGGGCAGGGCGGTCACATCACCCTGCTCCCCCTGGTAACCACGGCCCATGGCGAAGAGGGTGTCCTCGGGGCCCAGGCCCAACTTCCGGTAGCGATCGGGCACGACGCCCAGAAGGATGGACGTATCCAAGATCTGGTCGTAGTAGCTGAAGTCATTGACGGGAATCAGGTCGACGCCGGCCTCCTGCTGAAGCTGCCAGTGCCTGGCCCGCAGGTCGGCGGCCGTGCGCCGAACCTCGTCCAGATTTCGTTCGCCCTTCCAGTAACCCTCGATGGCCCTCTTGAGTTCGCGGTGCGCACCGATGCGCGGGAACCCGGACACGGATGTAATCGCTGCCATGAAACCTCCCAGTTTCGTCCTGATGTCTCCGGTCAGCCTATCAGCGGCGGGGGGAGGCGGGTAATTGGTGCAAATAAGGTGTCGCCATAAATTGAATCGATAACGACATGACAGCAGCCAGGGGATTATTGGTCGCTAAGACTGCCTATAGAAGATCGTCTAGGGCTTCTTATGCCGGTCAGTCCTCAAGGTCCTGGGGGCTCAGAATGCCAAGCAAACGGGCCTGGTGGGTTCCCCAGTCGGTCAATGGTCGCTCAGATCCCAGCACGACCATGGTGGCCGGCGGCAGTCCAAGATTGAGCAGGTCCAATAGGTCGGGGTCGGAGTTGTCCTCGGCCAGCCACTGTGAGCAGATAGACATGGTGGGCTCATGCCCTAGGATGAGGACCCGGCGGTCACGATCCTCGGTCTGCGCCAGCTCGTCGAAGACCGCCTGCATGCCGGATTCATAGAGGGATTCCCGGTAATCGACCCGCGGCCCGTCCCCCAGGGGCTTGAGCATGCCGTCCAGAGTCTGACGGGCCCGGGGCGCTCCCGAGCAGATGATGCGGTCTGGCACCAGACCCAAAGCGGTCAATCCACGACCCATGATTCGGGCCTGTTTCTGGCCCCGGTCGGTCAGCTGACGGCTGCGATCACCCTGCGACCCCTGGCGTTCGGTCTTGGCATGACGCATGAGCATGAGTGTCCGGCTGCACCTGCGCAGATCCTCGGCCTTCAGACCTTTTCGCAAACCCATGCATACTTCCTTTCCCAAGTTCCTATCAGGCGTCTTCTCCATTATGACAGAGCTGGCTGAAGGTGCGGGTCATGGGCGATCAGCTTTCCTGCTCTTTGCCACCTTCCAGAGTGCGCACCTGATGACCCAGATCACGCAACACCTTGCGCAGCTTACGATCGGAGACTCGGCGCAGCTCCAGATCCTCGAGATCCTCCAGGTCCTGCATCTCGCGCTCGTGATTGGATCCGGTGATCCTGGCAGGCCGCCGGCCCTGATCCACGTCAGTCTGGTAGTCCTTGGTGGCCCGGATATGTTTGCGCAGCGCTTGCTGGCCTGGAGCCATGGCCCTGCTGGTCAAGAGGAAGCCGGTGTGCCCGATCATCTCATGCTCGGGTCGGACCGCCAAACCGTCGGCCTTCCAGGAACGCTCCAGGCTCTCCATAATTTCGGGCTCGGTCCATCGGCCGTCTGCGCGCAGGGCGTCGGCCAGTCGGCTGAGCTGGGTGGTGGTGGTCACATAGGCAGTTAGCACACCGCCCGGGGCCATGACCCGATAGGCCTGCTCCAGGCGGTTCCAGGGGTCCAGCATGTCCAGAACGATTCGGTCGAATTCGTCCTCGGGCAGATCGGCGGCAACGGTGTCAAAATCGCCGGTACGCAGGTCCCACTGGGCAGGGCGCTGCCCGAAGAAGACCGTGGCGTTGCCCATGGCCACTCGGGCGAATTCCTCCCGCCGCTCAATGCTCGTCAGCTTCCCCTTCGTGCCGATGGCATCCAGCAGGCCCAGACTCATGGCCCCTGAGCCGGCTCCCGACTCAAGGACCCTCATGCCGGGACGGATGTCTCCCAGGAGGATGACCCTGGCCACATCCTTGGGATACATGATCTGGGCGCCGCGAGGCATGGAGAGAATGTAGTCCTCCAGCCGAGGACGCATGACCGTGAAGGCCCATCCTCCGATGCCTCGCGAGGACTTCCAAGGCTTGGCCCTATCAGGCGCCTCTGCGTCTGTGCCGGCATCCTGCTTGTGACGCATTTGACGCCACTTGTATGCCGAAATGGTCACCACCACGGATCCCTCGGGCAGGCCAATCATGGCCTCGTGTGGCAGGAGGCCATGGTCGGTCTGGGTGAGGCCACCTGGTTCCAGCATGACCGTCAGCTTGCGGCCACGCCTATCAGTCAGCTGGACCCGCTCCCCTACGCTCAGTGGACCGCGTCTCAGGCTCATGCCTTCTCAGCCCTCCTCGCCCTTGGTGAATTGGGAGTTGTAGAGGGAGGCATAGGCCCCGCCACGCTCCAACAGCTGGTCGTGGGTGCCCTGCTCGATCACTGAGCCATGGTTGACTACCAGGATCAGGTCGGCGTCGCGAATGGTGGATAGCCGGTGCGCTATGACGAAGGAGGTCCTACCCTTGCGCAGAGTATTCATGGCCTGTTGGACCAGCAGCTCGGTCCTGGTGTCCACCGAGGATGTAGCCTCGTCCAGGATCAGGATGTCGGGATCAGACAGGAAGGCCCGGCAGATGGTCATCAGCTGGCGTTCGCCCTGGCTGAGCTCGCTGCTGTCCTCATTGAGAACGGTGTCGTAGCCCTGAGGCAGCTTGCGGATGAACTCGTCCACGTGAGTCGCCTTGGCGCCATCGATCATGGTCTGCTCTGGGATGGTCTGCCCCTCGTCCAGCCCATAGAGCAGGTTGTCGCGGACGGTCCCGTCGAATAGCCAGGTGTCCTGCAGGACCATGCCGAAATGGCTGCGCAGGTCATGACGGGTCACCCTGGACGTATCCACGCCGTCTATGGTGATGCGCCCGCCCTGGATCTCATAGAAGCGCATGAGCAGGTTGACCAGGGTGGTCTTGCCCGCCCCAGTGGGCCCAACGATGGCGATGGTCTGCCCGGGCTTGGCTTCGATGGACAGATCCTTGATCAATGGCTCGGCCGGATCGTAGGAGAAGCGGACATGGTCGAAGCGGACATGCCCCTCGACCTTGCCTCCGGTCTCCTGGCCCAGATGGTCGGGATGCTCGATGTCCGGCACCTCCTCGGCCTCGTCCAGGAAATCGAAGACCCTGCGGCAGGAGGCCAGGGAAGACTGGAGCATGGTGCCCATGGAGGCCAGCTGACCGATAGGTTGTGAGGCCTGACGGGTGTACTGAGTGAAGGCCTGCAGGCCGCCCAGGCTCATGCTGCCGTTGAGCACATGCACGCCACCGATGATGACCACGATCACGAAGCTCAGGTTGCCGAAGAAGGTAGACATGGGCGTGACCAGGGCGGAGAAGAAGGAGGCCTTGAAGCTGGCCTGGTAGAGCTCCTGGTTGCGCTCCTCAAACTCCTCCTCGGCCTTGCGCTGGTGGCCAAAGGCCCGGACCACCATGTGGCCGGAGAACATCTCCTCCACGTGGCTGTTGACCTGGCCGGTGCGGATCCACTGCCTGGTGAACTGTGGCTGGGTCTTCTTGAGAATGAAGCCCGCGCACAGGGCCATGACCGGGATGATGATGAAGGCGATCAGGGTCAGCAGGGGGGAGATGGTCAGCATCATGATGAAGGCGCCGATGATGGAGAAGACCGAGAAGATCAGCTCGCCCAGGATCTGCTGCAGGGTGCCCGAAATGTTGTCGATGTCGTTGGTGGTCCGGCTCATGACCTCGCCGCGCGGGGTCCGGTCGAAATACTGCAGGGGCAGCCGGTCCAGTTTGTCCTCAATCTGCCGACGCATGGTATAGACCGCGTCGGAGACCAGCCGGGTCATCAGGAAGTTCTGCACCAGCCTGACCAGAATGGAGATCAGATAGATGCCGATGACGAACATGAGGATGGTGCCGAAGCGCCCCCAGTCGATGCCCACGCCCACCTGGACGTTCATGGAGTCGATCATCCGGGCGAACTTGTCCTGGCCGCGAGACTGCAAATAGGTCACTACAGCCTGCTTGGGAGTGCCGGGCTTGGCACCCATCTTGACCAGCATGGACCCCAGCAGTCCCTCGAAGAGAACATTGGTGGCCTCGCCCATAACCTTGGGGCCAATGACGATCATGGCCACGGCGGTCATGCCGGCGAGGACCATGACGATGACCCTCCAGGGACTGGCCAGCAGATAGTGGACCAGCCGGCCCACGGTGTGGCGGCGACCTCCCACGGCCTGCGAGCCTGTATTCGTGCTCAAGTTCTTAGCCATCTACTCGGCTCTCCCCTCGTCAATGGTGAGCTCTTCCACGTCGGGACCCTGCCCGCCCTGGGACTGGACGATTTCCTGGTAAGTGGGGCAGTCCTCCATGAGCTCGTCGTGGGTGCCTCGGCCGACGATACGACCGCGGTCAAGGACCAGAATCTGATCAGCCTGGCGGATGGATGCCGCCCTCTGGGCTACGACAATCTGGGTTGCCTCGCGGGTGACCGGAACCAGGGCCTCGTGCAGGGCCCGGTCGGTGGTCATGTCCAGTGCGGAGAAGGAATCGTCAAAGGTGTAGATGCGGGGATTGCGCAGGATGGCCCTAGCCATGCAGAGCCGCTGCTTCTGCCCGCCAGAGAAGTTGGTGCCGCCCTCGGCCACACGGGCGTCCAGACCCTCAGGGATCTCACGCACAAAGTCTTCGGCCTGGGCGGTGCGCAAGGCTTCCCATATGCGGTCGTCGTCAGCGTCGGGGTCACCATAGTGCATGTTGTCGCGGATGGTGCCGGTGAAGAGGGTGGCCTTCTGCGGGACCGGCCCGAAGATCAGGGCCAGCTGGTCGGGGTCGTATTCGCGCACGTCGTGCCCATCCACCAGGACTTGGCCGTCGGTGACATCGAACATGCGGTTAGCCAGCCGGATGATGGTGGACTTGCCGGATCCCGTGGCCCCGATGATGGCCGTGGTGGTGCCCGGCCGGGCGGTGAAGGAGATGTCGGAAAGGACCGGGTCCTGGGCGCCCGGGTAGCTGAAGTCCACGTGCTTGAACTCCAGCAGTCCCTGGGGGTGCTCGTTGCGGTAGGGATGCTCGGGAGCGGCGATCTCGCTGGAGGCCTCCAGGACCTCGTTGATCCTTCGGGCGGCCACAGCGGCCCTGGGCAGCATGACCGACATCATGGCAGCCATCATCAGGCCTGACAGGATGATCATCAGGTACTGGATGAAGGCCTGCAGGGCGCCGATCTGCATGGCCCCGGAGTCGATGCGGCGGCCACCGAACCACATGATGGCCACGTTGGACATGTTGAGCAGGAACCACATGAGCGGCACCATCATACTCATCAGCCGACCGGTGGAGATCAGAACGCCGTAGACGTCGCGGTTGGCCTTGTCGAAGCGAGCGGCCTCGGTCTTCTCGCGGACGAAGGCACGTATGACCCGCACGCCAGAGATCTGCTCACGGACCAGACGGTTGACGGAATCCAGCATGTTCTGCAGACGGGTGAACAGGGGTCCCATTTTGCCCATGAGCACCAGTGCCACCACCAGGATCAGGGGCACGATGACCGCCAGGGACCAGGTCAGGGGGCCGTCCTGGCGCAGGGCCAAAACCAGCCCGCCGATCAGCATGACCGGGGCCTGCAGAATGATCATGAGGGTCTGCATGGTGGTCATCTGCATCTGCTGAACGTCGTTGGTGGTGCGTGTGATCAGGGAACCGGCCGAGAAGCGCTCGATCTCGTTGAGGCTGAAGCCCTCCACCGAGGCGAACAGATCCCTGCGCAGTTCGTAGCCCATCCTCATGGCCAGCCGGGTGGCGCAGTAGACGGCTACCACGTTGGCCACGATTTGGATGGCGGTGATGCCCATCATCTCCCAGCCAATCCTGTAGATGGCATCCTGGTCGCCTACAGCCACGCCCTTGTCGATGATGTCCGCCTGCAGGTTGGGCAGGTAGAGGTTCAAGGCCGTCTGCGCCACCTGAAAGAGCACCAGAACGGCCACCTGGAGCCAGTAAGGCCGCAGGTAGCGGGTCCATATCTTGATCACGTCAACATCCTTCACGCATACAGGTCTGCCGCGGTCCCCGAGCAGACAAACCACCATAGTCTATACCTGCGTCTGGGCTGATGAATCTGCTATTCCTTGAGCTGATACGGGCGTGTCAGAACGGGTCCGCAGGCAGTGGCGTTCAGACGGCGAAGGCACCCCAGCGTCCGTCGCGGTGGACCACGGTCAGGTCCAGGCCGAAGAGCTCGCTCAGGCGCGGACCGGTCAGTCCACCCTCCAAGGGTCCCTGGTAGACGATGGTGCCCGGATCCGGGTCACCGGTATCTGCAGTGTCGGCAGGACGCCGGCCCATCATGGCTATCCGATCGAAGCCCAGAGGAATCTCCTCAAGCCGGTGGGTGACCAGGATGACCGTACGGTCCCTATCCTCCCTGCCGATGTCGCTCAAGGCCCTGAGCACCAGCTCGCGGCCGCCCAGGTCCAGCCCAGTGGTCGGCTCGTCCAGGATGAGCAGGTCGGGATTGGCCATCAGCGCCCGGCATATCAGTACCCGGCCGCGCTCCCCCTCAGAGAGCCGATACATGCGCTTGCCCTTGAGGTAGGCGATGCCGAACCGTTCCATCAGGGCCAGGGTGGCCTCTTCCTGCTCGGGCGTGAAGGTCTCCCTCCAGCGGCCGGTGGTGTCGCTGAAGGCAGTCAGCACCACATCGTAGGGATCCTCCTGAGGGCTGATGGTCTTGGCCAGTCCTGCCGATGCCAGCCCTATCCGATGCCGATAAGAGAAGACGTTCACCTTGCCTAGCCGGTTGCCCAGAATTTCCACGCTGCCGGTGCTGGGGAAGCCTCGAGTGCTCATCATGGCCACCAGGGTGGATTTGCCCACGCCGTTGGGCCCGAATAGGACCCACTTCTGTCCGCGACCCACCTCAAGGTTCACATCGTCCAGTATGACCCGGCCCTGACGGCGGAATCCCACGTGCTGCATGAGGACGGCCTGCTTTTCTACCACGCTTTCGGTCATGCTCACAGTGCCGTTCCATAGGAATCCAGACGGGGATTGTCCCGGTTCCCGCCGACAAGGAAGAGCCCCAGCACGCCCAGGCAGAAGACCGCCGCGATGGCGATAGTGGCCCAGATGGGAACGTGGGGCAGCCACATGCAGACCAAGAAGGCCAGGCCTGAGCAGATAATCAGGGCCCAGACGAGGATTCGCAGCCATTCGCGTAAGCCGCGAGGAGCCTTCAACAGACGAGGGTTGCGGTCGTTAGGGTCCACAGAGTCCTTCTGCACCAGGTCATCGGTGTGCCCGGTGGGCTTCCACTCCGCGTCCTGGCCAGCCTCCAGCCGACGGGATCGCTCCTGCAAGGCCCGTTCGTCCATCACTCCGGCCCTGCCCTTGGCCGCCATCCTCCGGTCGTCACTGCCGCCACGGCGGCTCCGCTTGGCCTGCGCCCTACGTTCAGCGCGGTTGGTCATATCCCACTGCCTCCATCCCTTCGATCGGCACAATACCTTTTCATATTAGCGTGGACGCCGGCCGGCCACTGGCAGGGTCATGGCGCGCTCATCTGCTCGAATGGGGGCAGGCAGTTCGGTGGCGCCGGTCAGATACCGGTCCACGGCCGCAGCGCAGGAACGACCCTCGGCCAGGGCCCAGACCACCAGGGACTGGCCACGTCCGGCATCGCCGCACACGAAGATCCCATCACGGTCGGTGGCATAGTCGGCATCCCGGGCCACGTTGCCGCGAGGGTCCAGGCCTATGCCGGTCTGCCCGGTCAGGGTGGCCGTCTCCGGATGGGCGAATCCAATGCTGATCAGCACCAGGTCGGCAGGCAGGACCCGCTCGGTTTCGGGATGGGGGACGATCCGGTCCTGATCGTCACGACTGACGTCCACCACGCGAACGCCGCGCACCCTGCCCTCATGGTCCTGGTCGAAGCCGGTGGGGGCGCTGGTCTGGTCCAGGTTGATCCGGTCATCGGAACCGTCGTCCAGGTACTCCAGGCTGTCCACCGCGTACTCATAGCGGCCGCCTTCCTCCATGGAGGAGGTGGGATTGTAGAGCCGGGCGTAGGTCGGCCAGGGCAGGTTATCGGGCCTGGAAGAGGGCTCCCGGGGCCGGATCTGCAGGACGGTGACCGACTTGGCGCCCTCTCGCAGGGCCGTGCCCAGGCAGTCCGACCCGGTGTCGCCGCCGCCGATGATGATGACGTCCTTGCCGGCTGCATCGATGTTGTTAATGGGCTTGCGGCCCATGAGTTTGCGGGTGGGGTCGGGCAGGAAGTCCATGGCGTAGTGGATGCCCTTGAGCTCCCGCCCGGGCAGGTCCACCCGTCGTGGCTCGGTGGAACCGATGGCCACCACCAGGGCGTCATAGCGGGCCCGCAGCTGATCCCATCCTAGGTCTCGGCCGATTTCGACACCGGTACGGAATCGGGTCCCCTCGGCCTCCATCTGCTCCAGCCGGCGGTCCAGCAGCGACTTCTCCAGCTTGAATGCGGGGATACCGTAGCGCAGGAGCCCGCCTATGGCATCGGCGCGCTCGTAGACCACCACCGTGTGCCCGGCCCGGGTCAGCTGCTGGGCGCAGGCCAGCCCTGCGGGACCGGACCCGACCACGGCCACGGTCATGTCGGTCAGCCGCTGTGGTGGCCTGGGCTTGACCAGACCCAGGGACCAGGCCTGGTCGATGATGGTCTGTTCGTCCAGCTTGATGGTGGTGGCCGGCTGGTGGATGGAGAGCACGCAGGAGGACTCGCAGGGAGCCGGGCAGATCCGTCCGGTGAACTCCGGGAAGTTGTTGGTCAGGCTCAGCCGCTCGTAGGCCTCCTCCCAACGGCCTCGGGACAGCAGGTCATTGAACTCGGGGATCAGGTTGCCCAGGGGGCAGCCGGTCATGCAGAAGGGGGTGCCGCAGTCCATGCAGCGGGCGGCCTGCTCGGCGGTCCAGGGCCCGGGGCCAGTGGTCCGGTGCACGTCCCGCCAGTCCTTCAGGCGTTCAGCGACCGGGCGCTCGGCGAGCTCGTGCCGGGTGCGTACCTTGAGGAATCCCTTGGGGTCGACCATATCAGTGCGCTCCTTCCATGACCTGGGCGTAGGTGGCGTCCCAGACACCGGGCGCGTTGAAATCCACATGCTCACGCTCGGCCTCTTCCATGGCCTTCTTCATGGCCTGATAACGACGGGGAACCAGATGGGTGAACCGGGCCAGCGCGCTCGGCCAGTCCTCCAGCAGGGCGGCGGCAGCCTTTGAGCCGGTCAGACGGACATGCTCCTCTATCAGTCCCTTGAGCATGGCAGCCTGGTCCTGGTCGAGCTCCAGGGCCAGCAGGGAGCCGTCATTCCAGGCTTCAGGATTGAGCCGGGAGGCATCCATGTCCAGCAGGTAGACGTCGCCTCCCGAGAAGCCGGCGCCGAAGTTGCGTCCTGTGGGTCCAAGCACCACCACCAGGCCGCCGGTCATGTACTCGCAGCCGTGGTCGCCCATGCCCTCGACCACGAAGCGGCCGCCACCATTGCGCACGGCGAAGCGTTCCCCGGCCCGGCCTGCCACGAACATATCGCCCGAGGTGGCACCGAATCCTGCCACATTGCCGCAGATGACTGTCTGGTGCGGATCGAAGCGGACACCCTGGGCGGCGTGGAGGACCAGACGACCACCGGACAGACCCTTGCCTGCATAGTCGTTGGCCTCGCCGATCACCCGGATGGTCTCGCCCCTGGGGATGAAGGCGCCCAGGGATTGACCGGCAGAACCTGTCAGCGTGATGTCGACGGTGTTCGGAGGCAAGCCGACCGCACCGTATTCGCGGGTGATCCTGTAGCCCAGCATGGTGCCCACGCTGCGATTGACATTGCGCACGGTTGTTTTGATGGCCACCGGCCGACCCTCGTCCAGGGCGTCGACAGCCTGGTTGATCAGGTCCACATCCAGGGACTTGTCCAGTTCGTGGTCCTGGGCCTGAGTGTGGTGCAGCACAGTGCCGGGAGTGGGGCCCGGCTTGCGCAGGATGGCATCCAGGTCGATTCCCTGGCTCTTCCAAGTCTGCACAGAGGGGTCCCGGCGCAGGCACTCCACGTGACCGACCGCCTCCTCCAGACTGGTGAAGCCCAGGGAGGCCAGAATTTCCCGTACCTGGCGAGCCATGAACATGAAGAAGTTGATCAGATCCTCGGGCCGACCGGTGAAGCGCGAGCGCAGCTCAGGATCCTGGGTGGCTATGCCCTGGGGGCAGGTGTTCTTGTGGCAGGCCCGCATCATGACGCAGCCCTCCACCTGGAGCGCCGTGGTGGCGAAACCGAACTCCTCGGCCCCCAGCAGAGCGGCTATGACCACGTCGCGGCCGGTTTTGAGCTCCCCGTCGCACTGGACCACGATCCGCGAGCGCAGGTCGTTCATGACCAGAGTCTGCTGGGTCTCGGCCAGGCCCAGCTCCCAAGGTGTGCCCGCGTGCTTGATGGCATTGAGGGGCGCCGCTCCCGTTCCACCGTCCTGGCCGGAGATGAGGACCACGTCGGCATGGCA